>DATBLK010000284.1:0-4066 GCA_036555405.1 Anaeromyxobacteraceae bacterium | reverse complement strand
CCGGCCTCGAAGGCCTCCTTGAAGCCGCCCACCATCTCGTCGCCGGCGGCGTACTTCCAGGTGAAGGTGACGGCGGTCTTCTTCTTCTGCTCCAGGGCCACCTTGCCCATGGCGTAGCCCGGCTGCCAGTTGGAGAAGGAGGTGCGGAAGACGTTGGGGCCGCAGAGCGGGCCGGTGAGGGCGCCGGCGCCGGCGTTGGGGACGATGAGGAGGGTGTTGTTGTCCTTGGCCACCTTGGCCATCGCCACCGCCACCCCGGAGTGCACCGTGCCCACCAGCACGTCGACCTGATCGCGCTTCACGAGCTTGCTGGCGTTGTCGGGGGCCTTGGCCGGGTCGGACTCGTCGTCGACGGTGAAGTACTCGACCTCCATCCCGCCGACCTTCCCGCCCTTCTCGGCGACGTGGAGCTTGAAGCCGTTGGTGATGGCGTTGCCGAGGGCGGCGTAGGTGCCGGTGTAGGGCAGCATGAGGCCGACCTTGAGCTTGCGCCCCTGCGCCTGCGCGGGGCCGGCCGGCAGGAGCAGCGCCGCGGCCGCGGCCAGCGCGGCGGCGAGGGTGGGGATCCGGCTGTGCTTCATGGCGTCCTCCTTCGCTTCGGGTCCGATCGACGGCGCGGCTCGATCGCGCCGCGGTCGCGGCGCGCCGAGGAACCAGGGTTTCTGGATGAATCCGGCAGCGTCATACCACGTTTGTCTCGGGGCGGCCTCGCGGGGGGCGCCCCAGGCGGGCGACGAAGGCCCCGGCCGCGGCCAGCGTGGCCTCGGGCTGGTCGCGGTGGGGAGAGTGGCCGCAGCGGTCGAGGACCAGGACCTGCACCGGGCCGCCGGAGCGCGCCCGGACGCTCTCGACCTGGGCCAGGGTGCCGTACTCGTCGTCGCGCCCCTGGAGGACCAGCGCCGGCACCCGGATGCCGGGCAGGTGCTCCTCGATGTTCCACCGCAGGAAGCCCGGGTCGAGCCAGGCCCGGTTCCAGCCCCAGAAGGCGCAGTCGACGTTCTCGCCGTGGAACCGGGAGAGGCGGGCGCGGAGGTCGCCGCCCAGGTAGGCCGCCCGCGCCTTCTCGATGCTGGCGACCGAGAGCGGCTCGCAGAAGACGTGCGGCGCCTCGAGGACCAGGCCCCGGACCCGGCCCCCGGGGTCGGCGGCGCCGGCGTGGACGATGGCGATGGAGGCGCCGTCGCTGTGGCCGACGAGCACGACGTCCTCGAGGCCGGCGGCGTCGAGGAGCCGCGGCAGCGTCTCGAGCCCCTCGTCGTGCATGTAGCGGAGCGGCCGCGGCAGGGGGACGGGCGAGGACGCCCCGTAACCCGCGCGGCTGTACACCAGGGCGCCGCAGCCCGTGGCCGCGGCCAGGCGGTCGGGGAAGTCCCTCCACAGCGCGACGCAGCCCAGCCCCTCGTGGAGGAAGACGAGCGCCGGCCGCCCCGGGGCCGCGGGCGCGATCCAGCGGACCTCGAGGCGCGCGCCGCCGACCTCGAGGAACCCGCCCGGCTTCACCGCGCGGTCCCGGCCTTCTCGCCGAGCTGGCGCAGCTTGAAGCGCTGGATCTTCCCGGTGGCGGTCTTGGGCAGCTCGCCGACGAAGTGGACCCGGCGCGGAAACTTGTAGGGGGCCAGGTTCCGCTTGCAGTGCTGCATGAGCTCGTCGGCCAGCGCCGCCGTCTGCATGGCGCCCTGGCGCAGGACCACCCAGGCCTCGGGCTTCACCAGGCCGGCGGCGTCGGGCACGCCGATGACCGCCACCTCCAGCACCTTCTCGTGGCTGATGAGCTGGCTCTCGATCTCGACGGGCGAGCACCAGATGCCGCCCACCTTCAGCATGTCGTCGCTGCGGCCGCAGTACTGGTAGTGGCCCGCCGGCGTCGTCAGATACGTGTCCCCGGTGTCGAGCCAGTCGTCGCCGAGCATCGTCGCCGCGGTCTTCTCCGGGTTGTTCCAGTAGTAGGCGGCGTTCGACGGCCCGCGGACGTGGAGCCGGCCGGTCTCCCCCGCCGCCACCGGCGCCCCCTTCTCGTCGACGATGCGGGCGTCGTACCCCGGCACCACGCGGCCGCTCGTCCCGGGGGCGACGTCGCCCTCGCGGTTGGAGATGAAGATGTGAAGCGCCTCGGTGGAGCCGATCCCGTCCAGGATGACGAGCCCGGTGCGCTCCTTCCAGCGCCGGAAGATGTCGGCCGGCAGCGACTCGCCTGCCGAGACGCAGAGGCGAAGCGAGGAGAGGTCCGGCCTGGCCGTCTCCAGGGCCTGGAGCTGCGCCGCGTAGAGCGTGGGCACGCCGTAGTAGAGCGTGGGGCGGAAGCGCTCGATGGTCTCGAAGGTGCTCTGGGGCGTGGGCCGTTCCGGAAGCAGGACCGCGGTGGCGCCGGCCCACAGCGGGAAGGTCATGGCGTTCCCGAGGCCGTAGGCGAAGAAGAGCTTCGCCGCCGAGAAGCAGACGTCGCCCTCGCGCACGCCGAGGACGTCGGAGCCGTAGAGCTGGCTCGTCGCCACCATGTCGCGGTGGCGGTGGACTGCGCCTTTGGGGCGGCCGGTCGAGCCAGAGGAGTAGAGCCAGAAGCAGGCGGCGGTGGCGGCGGCGGGCGCCGCCTCGAGCGCCGGGGAGGCGCCGGCGAGGAGGGACTCCACCGTCCGCCCCTGGCCGTCGACGGGCAGGGCCACCGGCGGCTTCGCCCGCGCCTTCTCGACGGCGGGCACGACCTCGCTCGCGAAGACGCCCGACCAGACGACCGCCGTGCACTGCGAGTCCTCGATGAGCCAGCGGAAGTCGTCGGCCCGGAAGAGGGTGTTCAGCGGCACCGGGACGATGCCGGCCTTGATGGCGCCCCAGAACAGGTAGAAGAACTCGGGGCAGTCCTTCACCACCATGAGCATCCGCTGGCCGCGCTGCAGGCCGAGGCCCAGGAGCGCGTTGCCGCAGCGGTTCACGTTCTCGGCGAGCCCTGCGTAGCTGACGTCGCCCGCGGCGCTGCGGATGGCCACCTTGGCCCCGCGCCCCTCCTCCAGGTGCCGGTCGATGAAGTGCGTCGCCACGTTGAAGCCGGGCCCGAACTCGAGGCGGGCCGGCTTCGCCGAGCGGTCGACGGTGAGCGTCTTCGCCTGCATGGAAGAGCCTCCCTTTGTCGCTTCCCCTCTCCCCCGCCTGGCGGGGGAGAGGGTCGGGGTGAGGGGGGTCCTAAATGTACTGCCCCGCGTCCACCCTGATCACCTCGCCGGTGATCATCCGCGCCGCGTCGGAGAGGAGGAAGGTCACGGCCGCGGCGACGTCCTCGACCTCCGGGAGCCGGCCCAGCACGGTCTCGGCGAGAGCCCGCCCGCGGACCTCCTCGGGGAGGGTCCGCGCCATCTCGGTCAGCACCATCCCCGGCGCCACCGCGTTCACGGTGATCCCCTTGGGCCCGAGCTCCCGCGCCGCGGCCTTGGTGAGGCCGATGAGCCCGGCCTTGGAGGCGCTGTAGTTCGTCTGCCCGAACTTGCCGCGCAGGCCGTTGATGGAGGCGACGTTGACGATCCGGCCGTAGCCGGCCTCGATCATCCCGGGGGCCAGCGCCCGCATCACCCGGAAGGCGCCGGAGAGGTTCACGTCCAGGACCGCCTCCCACTCCTCGTCGCTCATCTTCACGAGCGTGCGGTCGCGGGTGATCCCGGCGTTGTTCACCAGGAGCAGGGGCCGCCGCGGCAGGGCCGCCGCCGCGGCGTCGACCGCCCGGGCGTCGGCGATGTCGACGGGGTGGACCGCGCCGCCGGCGGGGGCCGGTCCCGGCTCGCGGTCGAGGACGTGGACCTCGGCGCCGCGCGCCGCCAGGCGCTCGGCGATGCCGCGCCCGATGCCGCGGGCGCCGCCGGTGACGACCGCGGCGAGCCCCTGGAACTCCCTGCCCTCCGGCGCCGATCGGGTCATGGACACCTTCGCGACCTTGCGGGGGTAAACCGGTAAACCAGTACCAGAATGAATTCATGCCTGTCAACGGCATCCGGCCGGGCCGTGCGGGCCGCGGCGCCGCGCCTAGATTACCCGGATGAAACGCATCGTCTGCATGGGGGGCGGGCCGGCGGGCCTGTACGCC
>DATBLK010000274.1:0-2317 GCA_036555405.1 Anaeromyxobacteraceae bacterium | reverse complement strand
GGAACTCCTCGTGCGTCCCGTAGGCCGGGTGGATGCCTCGGTAGTCGGCGACGTCGTAGCCGTCGTCGCGCATCGGCGACGGGAAGAACGGCAAGAGCCACAGGCACGTGATCCCGAGCGCCTCGAGGTGGTCGAGCTTCTCGACGAGCCCCCTGAAGTCCCCGACGCCGTCGCCGTTCCCGTCGAAGAACGCCTTGACGTGCGTCTCGTAGATGACGGCGTCCTTGAACCAGAGAGGATCGCGGGTGTGGGGCACGGCAGCGAGAGTGTACCCGTGCTCAGGCGAGGCCGGGGCCCCCGAGGAGCGCCCGGGATTCCAGATAGGCGAGCTTGTCGCCTGCGCCTCGCCGGTAGGTCCTGCGAAGCTCGCGCAGGAGCCCCTCGGCGTCGCCGCGCGCCACGAAGCGCCCCTCGAGCCAGCGGGCGTAGCCCCGGGCGAGCCGGTTCGCGACGACGTAGCGCTCCCGCTCCTCGGCGCCGAGGTGCGGCCGGTAGCCGGCGGGCTCGAACAGCCGCCGGCGCAGGCCCGGCGAGAGGTGGCGCCGGCCGCGGCGCCAGAGGTGAAGCACGAGGAGCGCGAACTTGTCCACCTCCGCCTGCACCTCGAGCTCGAGCAGCGACACCGGGCGCTCGGCGGCGGCACAGGTGGCGAGGTAGACGAAGTGGGAGACGCCTTCGGCGGCCGCGGCGAGCTTCGCCAGCAGGGTGCGCGCCACCAGGCGCGGGCGGGAGTCGGGGCCGGCGCGCCGCAGGGCCCGGCGGACCTCCTCGTCGAGCCAGAGGCCGAGCCGGAGCTCGCCTTCCCGCTCGTGGACGATGAGCGCCTCGGGCGTCCGGGGCTCGCCGGCCGCGGCCCGCGCCTGCGCGCGGCTCACGACGAAGCGGCCCACCCGCGGCGCGCGGACGCCGTTGATGGACTCGAGCTGCTCCTGCAGGAACCCGAGGGTCACGGTCAGTTCGGGCCGCCGACCGGCCGGGTGGGACCGGCGAAGAGCGCCAGGCCGCGCCGGCGCAGCCGGTCGGCCAGGCGCTGCGAGCCCGTCACCAGGAAGCGCTGGTAGAGCCGCACCAGCCCCCGATTCGACCGGAGGTCCGACAGCTCGGCGATCTCGGCGAACAGGTCGGCGAAGTCGCCGAAGCGCCGGGCCAGCTCGTCGTAGAGCGCCTCGACCCTCCTCGACCCCAGCCGGCCCTCGGCGAGCGATCCGTAGGCCTGCTCGCCCATGGCGGCGTAGTACCGGGCGCCGACCGGCGTGCGGGCCAGGTGGTCGGAGAAGAAGCCGGAGAGGAAGAGCGCCGTGTCGCCGAGGCGCTTCATCTCCCGGTACCGCTGCTCCCGGTCGCCCTCGAGCGCCCGGGCGAGGATGAACGCCAGGGGCTCGTCCTCGAACCCCTCCGCGCCCGGGTCCGGCCCCCTCACCTCGAGGTTCGATGCGAGGAGGTTCACGAGGTAGAGCTCCGTCTCCCCCTGGATGCGCAAGCGGCGGCTCGAAAGCGCCGAGGAGACCGCCTCCCGGAAGAACTCCCTGGGACTCTGGTCGACGACGAGGGTCTCTCTCATGGCGTCCGGCTCCCATTCGAGGGTAGGGACCGGCCCGCGCCGACGCAAGTGCCCGTCAGCAGACGGCTTTCTCGACTGCCAAGCACTCGCCAGCCTCGAGTGCCATTCGGGGTCGAATAGCCCTGTCGGGCCATGCCCGTGGCGCTCCGGGAGCCCCATTCACGGCGGCGCCCTCGCGGCCGTGGTATGAACCAGGTGTTAGCAGTCGACGTCGCCGACTGCTAACACCGATCCCGGAACGCGGGACCCCAGACAAACCAGACCCCGGCCCGCGCGCAGGCGCCGGAGGGAGCGCAGGGAGACATCCCATGAAGATCCGTCCGCTGCAGGACCGCCTCATCGTGAAGCGGGTCGCGGAGGAGGAGAAGACCAAGGGCGGCATCATCATTCCCGACACCGCCAAGGAGAAGCCCATCGAGGGCAAGGTGCTCGCCGTGGGCAACGGCAAGGTGCTGGAGGACGGCAAGGTCCGGCGGCTCGACGTCAAGGCCGGCGACCGCATCCTCTTCACGAAGTACGCCGGGACCGAGGTGAAGCTCGACGGCGAGGAGCACCTCATCATCCGCGAGGAAGACATCCTCGGCGTCGTCGAGGACAAGTAGACCTCTCACCACAAGGAAAGGACGATATGGCTTCCAAGGAAATCCTGTTCGACCAGCGGGCCCGCGACGCCATCCTGCGGGGCGTGAACGTGCTCGCCGACGCGGTGAAGGTCACGCTCGGCCCGCGGGGGCGCAACGTCATCATCGAGAAGAG
>DATBLK010000243.1:0-8713 GCA_036555405.1 Anaeromyxobacteraceae bacterium | reverse complement strand
GGCCCGGGCCCGGGCCACCTTCTCCTGCGCCTCGGCGGCGGCGCGGTCGCGCTCCTCCTGCTCGGCGCGGGCGCGCGCCTCGGCCTCGGCCTTCTGCCGGTTCAGCTCGTCGAGGCGCGTGACCTCGAGGCGGGCCTCCTCCTCCTTCTTGCGAGCCGCCGCCTCCTCCTCGGCCTTCCGCTGGGCCTCCCTGAAGGCGAGGAGCTCCTGGTTCTCCTTCTCCTGCCGCTCCCGCTCCGCGGCCACCGCCGCGGCGTCGTCCTGGGGGGGGGCGGCGGCGGGCGCGGCGGCCACCGGCGCCGCCGGCGCCGGGCTCGGCGGCGGCTCGGCGCGCGCCGCCGGCGCCGGCGCGGCGCCGGGGCGGGCGACGCGGACCACGAGCGCGTTGCCGGTGGTCTGCACGTCCGGAGCCTCGACCTCGCGGTTGAAGGCGAGCATCACCCGGGCGATGGAGGTCTCGGCGCTCCCGTAGGACAGGTTCTTCAGGAGGTTGATGGTCTCGTTCCCGACGGCGATGTCCTCGGGCACGCCCTGGAACTGGGCCTCGGACATGTCGATGACGAAGCGCGGCGGATCGAGCATCGAGAAGGTCGTGAAGTTCGGCGGCTTGGTCCCCTGGATGCTGACGACCATGAACCCGCCCTCCTCCCGCACCTCGACCCGGGAGATGACGTTCAGGTCGAGCGCCGCGGCGGAGCCGGCGGCGGCGGCGAGGGCGGCGAGAAAGGCGAGTCGGGCAGGCATGGTGCGCTCCTGGCGAAGCCGCGCCGAGGATAGCACGCGCGCCCGGGGCTCCGAAGAAACCGCCGCCGCGCGCCCGCCGATTGCGGGCGATTCCTGCTCGCTCGCCCGCGCTCGCGGCGCGCCGGCGCCCGCGCCTCAGGTGCCCCCGAGCAGCTCGCGCGCCTCGCCCACCAGGTAGAGCGACCCGGCCACCACCACCGCGGCGCCGCCGGCTGCGGCCCGCCGGGCGCAGGCGAGGGCCTCGGCGGCGCCGGGGTGCTCGTCGACGCGCGGCCCGAGCGCGGCGGCGAGGTCGCGGTAGGCGGCGGGCGGGCGGGCCCGCGGCGAGCGCGGCGGCACCAGGTGCAGGCCGCGGGCGCGCGGCGCCAGGACCCGCAGCATCCCGGCGTGGTCCTTGTCGGCGAGGACGCCGAAGACGAGCTCCACCGGCCTGCCGGGGTAGAGAACCGACAGGGCCTCGGCGAGCGCGGCGGCGCCGTCGGGGTTGTGGGCGCCGTCGAGGACCACCTCCCCGATCTCCTCCAGGCGCCCCGGCCAGCGCGCCTCGGCGATGCCCCGGGCCACCGCCGCCTCCGGCACCGGGAGGCCGGCGCGGTCGAGCAGCCGCAGCGCCGCGGCGGCGAGCGCGGCGTTGCCGCGCTGGTGCGGCCCGCGGAGCGCCACCGCGCCGTCCCACGAGGCGGGCGCGACCTCGAGGGGTGCGCCGCGGCGCTCCGCCTCCCGGCGCAGGGCAGCCATCGCCTCCGGCGGCTGGGCGAAGGCGGTGACCGCCGGGACGCCGGCCTTGAGGATGCCGGCCTTCTCCCGCGCGATGGCGTCGAGGGTGTCGCCGAGCACGTCGACGTGGTCGAGCCCGATGCGGCTCACGGCGCAGGCGAGCGGGCGCACCGCGTTGGTGGCGTCGAACCGGCCGCCGAGGCCGACCTCGAGCACCACGGCGCTCGCCCCCTGGCGCGCGAAGTGGAGGAGCGCCAGGCAGGTGGCGAACTCGAAGTAGGTGAGCCGGTCCTCGCCGCCGCCGCGGTCGTGCCAGGGGCAGGCGCGCCGGACCTCGGCGACGAGCCGCTCCAGCGCGGCGTCGGCGATCGCCTCGCCGTCGAGGGCGATGCGCTCGTTGAAGCGGACGAGGTGCGGCGAGGTGTAGAGCCCGACCCGCTGGCCGGCGGCCCGCAGCGCCTCGGCGGCCATGGCGCATGTCGAGCCCTTCCCGTTGGTGCCGGCGACGTGGAGGATCCGCAGGCCGCGCTCGGGCCGCCCCAGCGCCTCCAGGGCCCGCTCCACGCGCTCCAGGCCGAGCCGCATCGTCAGCGGCTGGAGCGAGGCGAGGTAGGGGTGGGGGTCGGACACGGGGTCTGGGAGCGGGGCGGCCCGGCCCCGGCGGCGCGCCCCGCTAGGAGAGAAGCGAGAGGAGCTGCGCCAGCCGCTGGCGGAGCTCGCCGCGCGGGACGATGGCGTCGATCATCCCGTGCTCCAGGAGGAACTCGGAGCGCTGGAACCCGGGCGGAAGCTTCTCGCGGATGGTCTGCTCGATGACGCGCGGCCCCGCGAAGCCGATGAGCGCCTTGGGCTCGGCGATGACGACGTCGCCGAGCCAGGCGAAGCTCGCCGCCACGCCGCCGGTGGTGGGGTGGAGCATGACCGAGACGTAGGGCTTGTGGACCGCGCGGAAGCGGTGGAGCGCCGCCGAGGTCTTGGCCATCTGCATGAGGGAGAAGATCCCCTCCTGCATCCGCGCGCCGCCGGTGGAGCTGAAGACCAGCGCCGGGACGCGCCGCTCGGTGGCCCGGTCGAAGAGCCGGGCCACCTTCTCCCCCACCACCGAGCCCATCGACCCGCCCATGAACTCGAAGGCGAAGCAGCCGACCGACACCGGGCGGCCGTCGAGGCGCGCCGCGCCCGAGATGAAGGCGTCCTTGAGCCCGCTGGAGCGGTGGGTGGACTTCAGCCGGTCGCGGTACCGCTTCGAGTCCACGAAGCCCAGCGGGTCCTGCGGCATGAGCTCCTGGTCCAGCTCCTCGAAGGTCCCCGGGTCGCAGACCATCTCCAGGCGGCGGCGCACCGGGAGCGCCTCGTGGTGGCCGCAGGACGGGCACACGTTCCAGTTCCGGTCCCAGTCCTGCGTGTAGCCGACCTCGCCACAGGCGTCGCACTTCTTCCAGACCCCGACCTCGCTCTTCCCCGAGAGCTGCGGGGTCTCGCCCCCGGCGGACTTCAGCTTCTTGTTCTTCGAGAACCAGGCCATGGCCACCTAGAAGCGGAACTCGTCGCCCATCTCGAGGATGCGCACGCCGCGGAGCCTCAGCGCCGCCAGGTCGCGCCGGAGCTCGGCCGCGAAGGCCGGCTTCAGGTGGTACAGATACACCGGATAGGCGTTCCGGTTCACCTTGGCGAGCTCCCGCGCCAGGGTGTTGGGGGTGAGGTGTCCGGAGACGTCGGCCAGCCGCTGCATGGCGTTGGGGAAGCTCATCTCCACCAGCAGCGCCTGGAGATCCCGCTCGCCGTTCACCCGCTTCCAGAAGGCCGTCGTCGGGCCGGTGTCTCCGGAGATGGCGATGGTGGCGCGGCCGTCGGAGA
Organism: Anaeromyxobacteraceae bacterium; assembly: GCA_036555405.1. Classification (GTDB taxonomy): domain Bacteria; phylum Myxococcota; class Myxococcia; order Myxococcales; family Anaeromyxobacteraceae; genus DATBLK01. The sequence goes on along the minus strand of DATBLK010000243.1, from coordinate 5,395 downwards.
GGACGAAGCCCACCGACTCGACCGGGTGGTGGACCGCCACCGACGAGACGGCGTAGCGGCCCGCCCGGAAGCGCCGGCCCGGGGCGAAGGCCTTGATGCGGAGGATGGGGTTCTTCCGCGTCGGGAGCCGCGTGAAGTCGGGCCAGAGCCGGTCGTTGAAGATGTTGCGGCGGAGCGTGTCGGCGCACTGGGTGGAGGCGTGGACCACGAGCGGGCGCCGGCGCCGGCCGATGAGCAGGTCGGCGGCCAGCGGAACGTCCTTCACGTGGTCGAAGTGGCTGTGGGTGAGAATGATGTGCTCGACGCGGAGCAGGTCCTCGAGCGGCAGGGAGCCGGTCAGGGCGCCGGCGTCGATGGCGAGGCGCCCGTCCACCAGGAAGCAGGTGGTGCGGTGCCGCGGGAGCTCGCCGCCCGAGCAGCCGAGGACTCGGAGGTTCACGCGGCGTCCCCGAACCGCGCCTTCATCTGGAGGAAGTCGAGGAAGTGCCGGAGCTTGTTCACCTCGGCCACCGTCAGGCTGTCGGGGCCGCGGGCCACCAGCTTCGCCTTCTCGAGCCGCTGCAGCACCTCCTCCACCTGCTGCGCCGGCACCCCGACGCGCGCCGGGAGGTCCTCGGCGGCCACCGGGAGCGACTGCGGCCCCCCGCCCTTGCCCGCCCTCTCCGCCTGCTGCGCCAGCCAGTGGACCACGCGGCTGGCGGCGTCGAGGTGGAGCAGGTGCTCGATCTGCTCGTCGGCCTCCTGGAGCCGGTCGGCGAGCTTCTTGATCATCCGGATGGCGATCTCGGCGTTGGCGCGGAGCATGGTGTCGAAGGTGGGCGGGTCGATGATGAGGAGCCGGGCGTCCTCCGACACCGTGGCGGTCGCGGAGCGCGGCTTCCCGTTCAGGATCGACATCTCGCCGAAGAACTCCCCCTGGCCCAGCGAGGCGAGGAGCTTCTCCACCTCGCCGACGCGCTTGGTGATCTCGACGCGGCCCGCCTGGACGACGTACATCTCGCTGCCCGGATCGCCCTCTCGAAAGAGCACGGTCCCCGCCTGGAACTCCTTCGAGAAGCGCTGGCTCAGCGGCCCGTCGACCATCGTCCCGGTCTCAACCCTGCATTAACGCTTGGTTCGCCAGCCTGTCAAACAACGCGCCTCCGGTCGGTGATCGGCGTCACACCGGCGCCGGCCGGCGGCCCTCACTTGGCCTGGAGCTCGAAGACGCCGTCCCAGCCGGGGCCCGGCGGCTTGTGTCGCATCGCCTCGCAGCGGGCCAGGTACATCGCCGAGCAGGCGTCCTCGCCGGCCAGGGCGAAGGCGGCGCGGAAGTGGGCCATGGCCTCCTCCCAGCGCTGCCCCTTGTAGGCGCTCAGCCCCCACTCGAACTCGGAGAGGAAGGCGGCCTGGCCCTTCGTGGGCGCGCCCATTCCCAGCAGCTCGTAGACCACGACCGGCTCCTGCTTCCCCTTCACCCGGACGGCGTCGAGCTCGCGGGCGACCGCCACCCCGCGCACCCGCTCCCAGGTGGTCTGGGAGACGAGGATCCGGGTGCCGTACTCGCGGTTGGCCCCCTCGAGGCGCGAGGCGAGGTTCACGGCGTCTCCCAGCACCGTGTAGTTGTAGAAGCGGTCCTGGCTGCCCACGAAGCCCACCGACATCGTGCCGGTGTTGATGCCCACGCCGATGTCGATCTCCGGCAGGCCCCGCGCCCGCCACCCCCCCTGGAGCTCCCGGAGACGGGCGGTCATCGCCAGCGCCGCCCGGCAGGCGAGAAGCGGGTGGTCGGGCTGCTCCTGCGGGGCGCCCCAGAAGGCCATCACCGCGTCCCCGATGTACTTGTCGAGCGTGCCGCGGTGGTCCTTGACGATGATGTCGGTCATCGGGGTGAGGTACTCGTTCAGGAGCTCGATGAGCACCCGCGGGTCGAGCCTCTCGGAGATGGTGGTGAAGCCGCGGATGTCGGCGAAGAGCACGGTGAGGTCGCGCTTGTCGCCGCCGAGGCGGAGCGTGTCCTCGCGCGCCAGCACCTGCTCGACGATGGCCGGCGACAGGAAGTGGCTGAAGGTCTCGCGGGCGCGCCGCTTCTCGCGCTCCTCGGCGACGAAGCGCCAGGTCGTCGCCGCGACGAACATCGCCAGCATCTGGAGGAGCGGCAGGCCCAGGGCCAGGACCGCGTGGAAGCGGAGGTAGGCCGCGGCCACGAGGAGGAGCCACAGGCCCGCGGCGCCGAGGAGCAGGGGCGCCGCCCAGGCGCTGGGAACCCGGGCGAAGGCCCAGGCGAGCGCCACGGCGAGCAGCGCCATGAGCAGCACCTCGAGGCCCATCACCGCGGGGGAGCGGCTCAGGAGCTCGCCGCGGAGCGCGTTCTCCACGAAGGTGGCGTGGGTGATGACGCCCGGGGCGATGTCGTCGAAGGGCGTGACCCGGCCGTCCCAGGTGCCCACCGCCGTGGTCCCGACCAGGGCGATGCGGCCCTCCATCCGCTCCCGGGGAATGGCGCCGGCCAGCACGTCGGCGGCCGACCAGGTGGGAAAGGCGCGGTAGCTCCCCAGGTAGTCGAGGACCGCGCGGCCGGCGGCGTCGACGTCGACCAGGCGGTCGCCGATCTGGACCAGGTCGACCTGGCGGCCGCCGGACGAGCCGATGGGGACGACGCGGGCCGCGACCCCGCCCTGCCCCAGGGCCTTGGCCATCACCGCCGCCCCCAGCGAGGGAAAGACCGCGCCGGCCGCGCTGGCCACGACGATGTAGCGGCGCAGCTTGCCGTCGGGGTCGGGGAAGACCTCGAAGAAGCCCCCGGCGTCGGCGACCGCCACGATCTCGTCCACCGGTGCCAGGACCCCCTCGAAGGCGATGCCGAAGGCCGGCGCCCCGGGGGCGGGGGCGAGCCGGCCGTCGGGGCCCCGGGCGTGGATGCCCTCGGCGCGCAGGAAGCGGACCCGCTCCACGCTCCGCGCCAGGCCCTCGGGCGGCCGGTCGCCGCGGGAGAGGAAGGTGAAGCCCACCGCCACGTTGCCCGCGCGCTCGATGGCCTGCGCCAGGAACTCGGTGGGGTCGACGTCGGGCGGGAAGCGCGGGTCGGCGCCCCGGGCCGCGCGCCGGGCCTCGGCGAGGCGGTCCTTCACCGCAGGGTCGGCGGAGAGGTGGTCGAGGACCCGGTTGACGCGCGCCAGCCGGCGCGGGACCTCGTCGTCGGCGTCCCAGACCATGTCGAACCCGACGGCGCGGACCCCCCCGGCGGCGAGCCGGTCCACCAGCAGCGCCATCTTCGCCCGGCTCCAGGGCCACTTCCCTTCCTGCTCCACCGAGCGCTCGTCGACGGCCACGATGACGACGTCGCCCGAGGCCGGCCGGGGGCCGCGCAGGCGCGTCAGCGCCCAGTCCTGGGCCGCGGTCTCGAGCCGGCTCACCACCGGGACCTCGGCGTCGCGCGCCAGCGTGAAGAGGTGGAGGACGTGCAGGGCGCCGATCGCCAGACCGGCATAGAGGGCCAGGCGGAAGGCGTCGGCGGCGGCGCGGCCGCGCTTCCTCGGCTCGGCCATGCCCGATGCTACTCCGCGCCGGCCCGGCGGCGGCAGGCCGGCGGCGGGTCCGCCCCCCGCGGGAGCGGCTTGCCAGGGCCGGCCGCGCGCGGTAAGCGGGTCCGCATGCCCCTCACCTACCGCGAGGCCGGCGTCGACGTGGACGAGGGCGATCGGCTCGTCGAGCTCATCAAGCCGCTGGCGGCCGGGACGAGCCGACCCGAGGTGCTCGGCGGCATCGGCGGCTTCGGCGGGCTCTTCGCGCTGGACCCGAAGCGCTGGCGCGAGCCGGTGCTGGTCTCCGGCACCGACGGCGTGGGCACGAAGCTGAAGGTCGCCTTCGCGGCCCACCGCCACGAGACCGTGGGCATCGACCTGGTGGCCATGTGCGTCAACGACATCGCGGTCGTCGGCGCCGAGCCGCTCTTCTTCCTCGACTACTACGCCACCGGGCACCTCCAGGCCGACCAGGCCGCGGCGGTGGTGAAGGGCATCGCCGAGGGCTGCCGCCAGGCGGGCTGCGCCCTCGTCGGCGGGGAGACCGCGGAGCTCCCCGGCTTCTACTCGCCGGGCGAGTACGACCTCGCCGGCTTCGCGGTGGGCTGCGTCGAGCGGTCGCGCATCGTCGACGGCCGCGGGGTGCAGCCCGGCGACCTCGTCCTGGGTGTCGCCTCCACCGGGCTCCACTCCAACGGCTACGCGCTGGCGCGCAAGGCCCTCTCGCACCACCCGCTCGACTGGCGGCCGCCCGAGCTCGGCGGCCGCTCGCTCGCCGACGCCCTCCTCGAGCCGACCCGCATCTACGCGCGCGACGTCCTCGCGCTCCTCGAGAGCGTGCCGGTGAAGGCCCTGGCGCACGTCACCGGCGGGGGGCTTCCCGGCAACGTGCCGCGGAACATGCCCGACGGCACGGTGGCCGTGCTCGAGGAGCGGCGCTGGCCGCGGCCGCCCATCTTCGACCTGGTGGAGCGCGAGGGCCGGATCGCGCGGGACGAGATGTACCGGTCCTTCAACATGGGGCTCGGGCTGGTGGCCGTGGTCGCCGCGGGCGACGCGGCCTCGGCCGAGGAGCTCCTCCGGTCGCGCGGCCTGCAATCCTGGGTGGTGGGCGGGGTCGAGGCCGGGCACGGCGGGGCCACCTGCGAGGTGGTTCGGTGATCCGCATCGCCGTGCTGGCGAGCGGCGGCGGCACGAACCTCCAGGCCCTCCTCGACGCCTGCCAGGCCGGCCGGATCGACGGCCGGGTGGCGGCGGTGCTCTGCAACGTGGCCGGGGCCGGCGCGCTGGATCGGGCCCGCGCCGCCGGCGTCCCCGCCGAGCTCCTCCCGTCGCGAGGCGCGACCGACCGCGCCGCCTACGACCGCTCGCTCTCGGAGCGGCTGGCCCTGCACCGCCCCGACCTCGTCTGCCTCGCCGGCTGGATGCGCATCCTCGGGCCCGCCTTCCTCGCCGCCTGGGGACCGGCGCCCGGCACGCGCGGGTGTCCCCGGGTCATGAACATCCACCCCGCGCTCCTCCCCGCCTTCCCCGGCCTCCACGTCCAGCGCGCCGCGGTGGAGGCCGGCGTGCGCTTCTCCGGCTGCACCGTCCACTTCGTCGACGAGGGCACCGACACCGGCCCCATCGTCGTCCAGGCGGTGGTCCCGGTCCTCCAGGACGACGACGAGAAGTCGCTCGCCGCCCGGATCCTCGCCGAGGAGCACCGCATCTACCCGCGCGCCGTCCAGTGGTTCGCGCAGGGGCGCCTCTCGCTGGAGGGGCGACGCGTCCGCGTCGACGGCGAGCCGCCGGCCTCGGGGGCGATGCGCAACCCCGGGGGCTAGCGGGTGGCGCGGTCCTTCAAGCCTCCGCCCACCCAGCGGGTCTACGACGCCTGCGTCGTCGGCGGC
>DATBLK010000081.1:0-3740 GCA_036555405.1 Anaeromyxobacteraceae bacterium | reverse complement strand
GGCTCGCGATGAGCGCCGCGGCCTCGGCGGAGCGGGCCTGCACCTCGGCGGCCAGGGACGCCTGGGCGGCGCTGTGCGCGCCCTCGACGGCGCGGAGCGCTTCCCGGCCCAGGAGCGCCATCCCGGCGAGGAGGCAGGCGGCGGCCGCGGCCGCGAGCCGCCAGCGCCGCTCGCCGAGCGCGCGAGACGCAAGCCAGAAGGCGAGGAGCGGCAGGCCCGCGGCCAGCGCGGGAGCCAGCGGTCCCGGAAGGCGCGGCGCCGGCGCCGGAGGGAAGGTGGCCCGGAGGAGGCCCGCGACCTGGCCGCCGTCGCGGAGCGGCGCCGCCAGCACCCGCCCACCGCCGGGAAGCGGCTCGACCTCGATCTCCGGCTTGCGCGACTCGCCGGCGGCGTTTCCGGCCACCGCGGCGCGCAACCGCTGTCCCTGGTCGAAGAGCGGCTTCTCCTCCCGGGCCAGCCGCCGCGGCGCCGCCCGCTCGCCGGTGTCGGCGGGCGCGGTCGAGGCCTCGAGCGAGACGCCCTGGAAGAGGAGCACCCGGACCTCGACGCCCGGCGGCTGCCGCGCCTGCCACGCGGCGACGAGCGCGCGGACCCGCTCGCCGCGGAGGCCGGCGCGGGCAACCAGGTCGTCGAGCGCCAGGAGCGCGACCACCGCCCGGCGCGTCGCCGCCTCCTCGGCCGCCTGCCGCGCCGCAGCGCGCAGCAGGAGCCACGAGCCCCCCGCGCCCAGGGCGAGCGCCAGCGCCAGGCCGGCGAGGAAGCGCCGGCGGTGGGAGGGGGCGGCCACGTCACCTCTTGCGGAGGTTGGCGACGTCCTTCTCCACGGCCTTCTGCGCCACGTCCATGGCCGCCCGGGGCGACACCCCGGCGTTCACCTTGGCGAGGGCGGTGGTGGCCGGCGACCAGACCATCGTCATCTCGGGCAGGTTGGGCATGGGGACCGCCACCTCGACCTGCTTCCGGAAGGCCGCCAGCACGGCGTCGGCCTTCACCCGGGGGTCGTCGTAGACGGCGCGGAGCGCGGGCGTCTGCCGTCCCTCGAGCGCCAGCACCTTCGCGGCCTCGAGGTCGGTGAGGTACTTCGCGAACTCGAAGGCGGCCTCCTTCTGCTTCGAGGGCGCCGCGACGAAGACCCCCTCGACCGTCATCCAGGGCCGCATGGGCGCGCCGCCGGCCTCGCTGATGGCCGGGAGCGGCGCCAGGCCCACGTCGACGTCCTTCGCCACCTCCCCCAGGAACCAGGGGCCGGAGAGGACCATGGCCGCCTTCCCCTCGTTGAAGAGCGCGGTGATGAGCGCCACCGAGGGCTCGGCGGGCATGAAGCCGGCCTTGCCCCAGCTCACCAGGAGGTCCAGGGCCTTCAGGTTCTCGGCGCGGTTCAGGGTGGGCGTGGCGCCGGCGGCGAAGACGCCGCCGCCGAAGCCGTTGAGCAGCGAGGCCACGTAGTAGAAGTCGTTGTAGGCCCAGGCGAGGCCGAAGGTCCCGCCCGCCTTGCTGGTGAGCGACCTCCCCACCTTGACCAGCTCGGCCGTGGTCTTCGGCGGCGCCTTCAGCACCTTCCTGTTGTAGAGGAGCGTGATGACCTTGTAGTTGAGCGGCAGGCCCCAGAGGCTTCCCCGGTAGGAGAGCGCCTCGACGGTCGTGGCGATGAACCTTCCCTTGAGCGCGTCGTCGACGAAGAAGTCGATGGGGTCGACGGTGTTGCCGGCCTCGATCCAGCCGCCCATCCGGTCCTGGGCGTAGATGAAGACGTCGGGTCCCTTGCCCCGCGGCACCGCCGCCGAGATCTTGTCGGCGAAGGCGTCGTAGGGGACGGCCAGCGTCGAGACCCTGACCCTCGCCGACGGGCGGGCGTTGTAGGCGGCCACCACCTTCTCGAAGGCGGCCTTCTCGCCGGCGCGGTAGGCGTGCCAGACGACGAGCTCCTGGGCCGCGCCCGCGGCCGGCAGGGCGGCGAGGAACAGCGGGATGAGCCTGCGCATCGTGCCTCCTCCGGGCTCGCGGGCCTAGTCGCCGATGCGGCGCTGGCTCTCCGCGTCGAAGAGGTGCAGGGCCTCGAGCTCCAGTTGCACCTCGAGTGCGTCCCCGATCGCCACCGGGCGGTGCGGGTCCTGCTTGAAGACCACCACCTCCTCGCCGGCGCGCCCGTGGACCACCACCTGGTCGCCCAGCGGCTCGGCGAACTCGACCAGCGCGCGCAGCGGCGCCGCCTCCCCGCGGGGCGACCGGCCCGGCGGGGCGACGTTCTCCGGCCGGATGCCGCCGACGACGCGCGCCCCGACGCGGACGGTCCCGCGCAGCCGGGCCGGCACCGGAACGGCGAAGCCCCGCGCCTGGAGCGAGGCACCGCCGCCGTCCACCGTCGCCTCGAAGAAGCTCATGGGCGGCGTCCCGATGAAGGCGGCGACGAAGAGGTTCGCCGGCTTGTCGTAGACCTCGAGCGGCGCTCCGACCTGCTGCAGCTTCCCGGCGTGCAGCACGGCGATGCGGTGGCCCATGGTCATGGCCTCGACCTGGTCGTGGGTGACGTAGATCGAGGTCACCTGAAGTCGCTGCTGGAGCTTCTTGATCTCGGCGCGCATCTGCACGCGGAGCTTGGCGTCGAGGTTCGAGAGCGGCTCGTCGAACAGGAACACCGCTGGCTTGCGGACGATGGCCCGCCCCAGGGCGACCCGCTGCCGCTGCCCGCCGGAGAGCTCCTTGGGCTTGCGGGCCAGGAGCTCCCCGATGCCCAGGATCTGCGCCGCCTCGGCCACGAGCCGGTCGATCTCGGCCTGCGGCGTCTTCCGGATGCGGAGGCCGAACTCGAGGTTCTGGCGCACCGTCATGTGCGGGTAGAGCGCGTAGCTCTGGAACACCATCGCGATGTCGCGGTCCTTGGGCGGCAGGTCGTTCACCACGCGCCCGCCGATGGAGATGGTGCCGGAGGTGATCTCCTCGAGCCCCGCCACCATCCGCAGGAGGGTGCTCTTGCCGCACCCCGAGGGCCCCACCAGGGCGGTGAGCTCGTGCTCCTGGATCTCGAGGTCGATGCCGCTGATCACGGGCGGGTTGTCGCCGAACCGCTTCGAAACGCCCTGCAGCACGACGCTCGCCATCCGCCACCCTCGCGTGCAAGGCCGCCGGCGGCGACGGCGCCCGGGAGGGGCCCACGGCGCTCGCGTCTGCGGCGGACGGCGCCATCAGAACCCGCGCCGGGCCCGGGCCGCAAGCGATCTCTCTGGCGCGCGGCGAATCGCGCACCGGCCGGCGTCAGATCTTCTGCAACCCCTGGGGCGTCAGCTGGACGGCGTCGCCGACGCGGAAGGGCGAGAAGTCGCCGTAGACGAAGGACTGGAGCGTCCCGTCGTCGAAGCGGACCCAGACCTCGTACCACCGGTGCTCGGCGCGGCCCTGGCTGGCGCTCGCGCCCACCGCCGCGCCGGTCCAGGCGCCGAACAGGGTCGCCACCGGGTTGTGGTGGCCGCCGATGGCGTGGCCGAGCATGCCGCCGATGACCGCGCCGGCGACGGCGCCGCCGGCCGGGTCGCCGACCACCTGCTGCACCGTCTCCCGGATGCTCTCCACGCGGCCGGGGCGCGACCATTCCTGCGCCGGGTCGCCCCAGGTCCGCGTCTGGTAGCTCGTGACCACGCAGGCCGGCAGCACCAGCGCGGCCAGGGCGACTGTGCCGACGTTCCTCATGGTGGCCTCCCTTCGCGTCGTCTCGCTGCGCTCCGCCCGGGCCCGACGTCCGGGCT
>DATBLK010000186.1:0-2113 GCA_036555405.1 Anaeromyxobacteraceae bacterium | reverse complement strand
AAAGGTCTGCAAAACCTTCATTCCCCGGTTCAAATCCGGGCGGCGCCTCCAACCCCAGCCCGCCGCCAGGGGGAACCGTTCTAGAGTCCGGCCTTCCCCGAAGCGGGAGGTCCCGTGCACTACTTCCTCTGGTACGACCTCGGTCCCGACTACCTGGAGCGCCGCGCCCGCCATCGCGCCGAGCACCTGAGGCTCGCCTGGCAGGCGGTGGAGCGCGGCGAGCTGGTCCTCGGGGGCGCGGTGGGCGACCCGGTGGACGCGGCTCTCCTCCTCTTCACGGGGGATTCGCCCGCCGCGGCCGAGCGCTTCGCCGCCGCCGACCCGTACGTGAAGAACGGCGTGGTGGCGCGCTGGCGGGTCCGGCCCTGGACGACGGTGGTGGGAGAGGGCGCGGCGACGCCGGTGCGGTGAGGCAGGGGGCGGCGGCAGCGGGAATTCGCCGCGGCGCCGGCGGATGGGGTATCGTTGCGCCCCCGGCCGGAACGGGACTGTCGCTGCTTCCTCTCACCGCAACCAAGGGGACCCGAACATGAAGAAGAAGCTACTGGCAGTGGCGCTGGTCGTCATGAGCAGCATCGCCATGGTCAACCTGGCGGCCTGCGGCGGCGACAAGGCGAAGTCGCTCTCCCAGCAGATCTGCGACAAGGCGAGCGCCTGCAACCTGCTCTCGGGCGTGACCGTCTCGGAGTGCGTCTCCACGATCAACCTGTGCCTGAACACCCTCACGGCGGCACAGCACGCCGACTGGGACACCGCCATCAAGGGCTGCGTCGCCCTGCAAGCCTGCGCCAACTTCGCGACCTGCTACGCAAGCGTCCCGTACTGCTAGGCCGGCGGGCGCGATCCGGAACGCGGCCGGGTAGGGGGCGCCACCCTTCCCGAGGGTGAGTCGCTGCCCGCGGAGGTCGGGAGCCGATCGGTGCCGGGAGAGAAGTCGCGCCACGTGATCTTCGGCGCGGGCCAGGTGGGCGGCCCGCTCGCCGTGCTCCTCGCCTCGCGAGGCCACGAGGTGCGGGTGGTGAGCCGGTCCGGAACCGGGACCGGCACGCCCGGCGTCGTCCCCGTGAAGGCCGACGCCCTCGACCCCGAGGCCGCAGCCGCGGCGGCGGAGGGGGCCGCCGCCCTCTACCACTGCGCGAATCCGCCCTACGACCGGAAGGTCTGGGCCGAGCAGCTCCCGCGCCTCGCCGCCAGCATGGCCGCCGCCGCCGGAAGGAACGGCGCCCGCCTCGTGGTCCTGGACAACGTGTACCGCCACGGCGACCCGCGCGGCCGGGCCCTCGACGAGGAGAGCCCGGTCGCGCCCTGCAGCGCCAAGGGCGAGATCCGGGCGCGGGTGGCGGCCCGCCTCGAGGAGGCCCACGCGCGCGGCGAGGCGAAGGTCGTCTTCGGGCGGGCGTCGGACTTCTTCGGCCCCGGCGGCGTCAATACCTACTTCGAGCAGCGCTTCTGGACCCGGCTCCTCGCCGGGAAGAGCGCCCAGGTCGTCGCCAACCCCGACACCCGCCACAGCTACCACTACATCCCGGACGTGGCCGCCGGGCTCGCGGCGCTGGGCGAGGGGCCGGAGGAGGCGCTGGGCCGCTCCTGGATGCTGCCGGTGGCGCCCGCGGTGACCACGCGGGAGCTCATCGCGATGCTCGCCGCCGCGGTGGGGTGCCGCGCCCCCCGCGTGGACCGGATTCCGCGGATCCTCCTCTCGCTCCTGGCCGCCTTCTCCGCGCTCTTCCGCGAGATCCTCGAGATGGACTACCAGTGGGACCACGACTTCGTGGTCGACGACCGGCGCTTCCGGACTGCCTTCGGCCTCGAGCCCACGCCGCTCGACGAGGCGGTGCGCCGGACGGCGGAGTGGGGCCTCGCGACCTGGGGCGGGGCAGGCGGATGAGCCGCCGGAGCGGGCCCCACGGGGGGAGTGGCAAGGGCGGATGTGACCGGGCACGATGCCCGGAACCAGGGGGTCCCATGGCGAGGGCCATCTCGAGGGGGGCCGCGCTCGCGTGCGCGGTGGCGTTGTCGGTGCTGGCGGCGGCGTGTGGCGGCGGCGGGGGCGGCGGTGGAGGAGGAGGCGGGGGCGGTGGCGGGGGCGGGGGCGGTGGAGGAGGAGGCGGCG
>DATBLK010000172.1:0-2124 GCA_036555405.1 Anaeromyxobacteraceae bacterium | reverse complement strand
AGATGCCCCGAAGGCGCGGCCGCAGGGGCGAACCGTAGCCGCACCCGAAGGGGCGCCGCTTCCCCCGGGCGCGGTCGCTACACTCGCGGGGCACCCCACCCGGGCACCTGGGAGGCCGTCCGTGAGCAGCGCCGAGCTGTGGCAGCGGTTCCGCGAGCAGCGCTGCGAGGTCCCTTCGCTGGGGCTCTCCGTCGACCCCAGCCGGATGGAGCTCGACGAGCCCTTCCTCCGGCGGATGGCGCCCGCCCTGGAGCGGGCACTCGCAGACATGGCGGCGCTGGAGGGCGGGGCCGTCGCCAACCCCGACGAGGGGCGGATGGTGGGCCACTACTGGCTCCGCGCGCCGCGGCTCGCGCCCACGGCGGAGATCGGGCGCGAGATCGAGGGCGCGGTGCGGGCAGTGAAGGACTTCGCCGCCGCGGTGCACGCCGGCAAGGTGAAGCCGCCGCGCGGCCCGGCGTTCAGCCGGCTCCTGTGCGTGGGCATCGGCGGATCGGCGCTCGGACCCATGCTCGCCGCCGACGCGCTCGGCTGGCCCGGCCGCGACCGGATCGTCCCGGAGTTCCTCGACAACACCGATCCCGACGGCTACGCCAGGGTCTTCGCCCGCCTCGAGGGCAAGCTCCCGGAGACGCTGGTCGTCGTCACCTCGAAGAGCGGGGGCACGCCCGAGGCGCGCAACGGGATGCTGGCGGCGCGGGCCGCGCTGCGCGCCCGGGGGCTCGACCTCCCGCCCCAGGCGGTGGCGGTGACCCAGGCCGGCTCGGCGATGGACCGCCAGGCCGCAGCCGAGGGCTGGCTGGCGCGCTTCCCGATGTGGGACTGGGTCGGCGGCCGCACCAGCCAGACGAGCGCGGTCGGCCTGCTGCCGGCGGCGCTGCAGGGTCTCGACGTCGACGCCCTCCTCGCCGGCGCCGCGGCCTGCGACGAGGCCACCCGGGTCCGCGAGCCGATGCGGAACCCGGCGGCGGTGCTGGCGCTCGCCTGGTACCGGGCCACGAACGGGAAGGCGGAGAAGGCGATGGTGGTCCTGCCCTACAAGGACCGGCTCCTCCTCCTCTCGCGCTACCTGCAGCAGCTGGTCATGGAGTCCCTCGGGAAGAGGCTCGATCTCCAGGGGCACCGCGTCGACCAGGGGATCAGCGTCTACGGCAACAAGGGCTCCACCGACCAGCACGCCTACGTCCAGCAGCTCCGCGACGGCGTCCACGACTTCTTCGCCGTCTTCGTCCGCGTGCTCGAGGAGGGGGGCGAGCGGCTCGAGGTGGAGCCCGGCGTCACCGCCGGCGACTACCTCCACGGCTTCCTCCTGGGGACGCGGGCGGCTCTCTTCGAGAACGGGCGCCGCTCGGTCACCGTCTCCGTGCCTCGCGTCGACGCCCGGACCCTGGGTGCCCTCGTCGCCCTCTTCGAGCGGGCGGTGGGGCTCTACGCCTCGCTCGTCGGCGTCAACGCCTACCACCAGCCGGGCGTCGAGGCCGGGAAGAAGGCCGCGGCCGCGGTCCTGGCGCTGCAGCGCAAGGTGGAAGGGGCGCTCTCGCCGGCGCCGCGCTCGGCCGAGGAGATCGCCTCGGTCGCGGGCTCGGACGACCCCGAGTCCGTGTTCCTGATCCTGGAGCACCTGGCCGCCAACGGCCGGGCCCGCGCCGAGGGGTCGGGCCCGGGCGCGCGGTTCTCGCAGGGCGGGCGGAACGCGCCCCTCACCCCCGAGTGAATGCGTGGCGGGCGAGCCGCCCTCTCCCCGGTACCCTCATGATTCATCACAAGTCGAGTGGCCGGACGGGCGGGCCACGCCGAGACCCGTAACCGGTTCGGCTCACGAGCCAGACTGGGCGCCAGCCGGCGCAGTCCGCACCGTGGGAAGCGGCGAGCCCTCGCGAGGTTGTTCGCAGCGCCACCCCGTCGGCGTCACGCCGTGCGCGGCCGGGCGGCGGGCGCCGCCGCCGGTGTGACCCTCAGTGCGCGCTCGCCGGCGATAGTACTTTCACCCGTTCGGGACTCCGGGCGCCGCCGGAACCGAGCCATGTAGCCGCGGCCGAAGGTCTCCTCCGCGTGCAAGGTGTTGTGCGCCTTGCAGCGGAGGCGCAGGCCGTCGACCGTGGACCGTCCGCCGAGCGCGGCGGG
>DATBLK010000170.1:0-19703 GCA_036555405.1 Anaeromyxobacteraceae bacterium | reverse complement strand
GGCGTCCGGCGCCACGGCGGTCGCCGCCGGCCGCTCCCACACGTGCGCCGTGGTCTCGGGGGCGGTGCGCTGCTGGGGCGCCGACGACCGGGGACAGGCGACGCCGCCGGTCGGGCTCGCGGGCGTGACCGCGCTCGCCGCGGGCGCGGCCCACACCTGCGCCGTCGCCGGCGGGGCGGTCGCCTGCTGGGGCGCGAACGACGCGGGCCAGGCGGCGCCGCCTGCGGGCCTCGGGGGGGTCGGCGCCGTCTCCGCGGGCGCGGCCTACACCTGCGCGCTCGCGGCCGGCACGGTCCGCTGCTGGGGCGACCCGGGCCGGCTCGCCGGCGACGGCCTGAACGGGGCCGTGGCCCTCGCCGCGGGCCGCGACTTCGCCTGCGCCGCCGACGCCAGCACCTCGCCGCTGCGCTGCTGGGGAGACAACTCGCTCGGCCAGCTCCCCGGCCTGGCGGACCCGGCGGCGCCGGGCCCGCCGCAGAAGCCCGGCGGGGGCGGCGGCGACCTCGTCTCCTTCGCGGTCTCGGCGCTCGCCTCGGGGCGGACCCACACCTGCGTCCTGCGGGAGGGCACGCCCAGCGAGGGCGTGAAGTGCTTCGGCGGCGACGGGGCGCTCGGCCAGCTCGGCGGGACGCCGCTGGGCCCCGGCGAGCTCGTGGACGTGCCCGGGACGCCCGGCGCGGTGGGCCTCGCCGCCGGCGCGGACCACGGCTGCGTCATCCTCGGCGGCGGCGGCGTCGCCTGCTGGGGCGCGAACGGCTCCGGCCAGCTCGGCGACGGGACCGCGGTGACGCCGGCCGCCGGCACCCTCCGCCTGGTCTCCGGACTGTAGGAGCTCCGCGGGAGGTGTGTGCCTGAATCCACCGGGGTCCCGTGACGACGGTACCGAAGAGGGATGTCACGAACCGGCGTCGGCGCGGGTCTGAAGATCAGGAGGACGGGAGCTCGGAGGTCGCCATGCCGTCGCCCTGGATCATCGAGAAGCTGGAGCGGGCGCGCCGGGAGCGCGAGGCGCGAGAGCGGCCGGCCCTGTGGCGAGAGCTCCCCGACGTCCCCGCCCGACCGCCCGGCCGCGAGCCCCGCGGCGAGCCCAGGCCGACCGTCGTCGTCATCGAGATCCTCTGACGATTCCCGCCGTCCCTCTCCCCTGGAGATCGTCGTCGCCCTCGCGGTGGCGCCCGCTCGCCCGGAGCTGGCGGCGACGCCGGCGGGCGGCGCCACCGAGCTGTCGTCGGCGCGCCCTACCTCGGCTTCATCCCCAGGGCCCGCATCCGCTCGCGGAGCGTGTTCCGGTTCATGCCCAGGAGCTCCGCGGCGCGGAGCTGGTTCCCGCCGGTGCGCGCCAGCGCCGCCGAAAAGAGCGGCCGCTCGACGGAGGCGACGGCCTGGTCGTGCCGGCCGCCCTCCGGCGCCGGGCCGTCCAGGATCCGCTCCACCAGCCCCTCGAGGCCGCGGTCCTGGGCGGCCCCGCCGGGGAGGAGCCCGGCGAGGTCCCGGGCCGCGAGCCGGGCGCCCGGGAGCTTGAGGAGGGCGCGCTGCAGCACGTTCTGCAGCTCGCGCACGTTCCCGGGCCAGGCGTGGGCCCGCAGGAGCGGCTCGGCGTCGCGCGCCAGCGACACCGACCGGCCCCGGAGCTGCTCGCCGAACTTGGCGGCGAAGTGGCGGGCCAGGACCACGACGTCGCCCTCCCGCTCGCGAAGCGGCGGGAGCCGGAGCGGCACCACCGCCAGCCGGTAGTAGAGGTCGCGGCGGAAGCGCCCCTCCTCCACGGCGCGGTGGAGGTCGGCGTTGGTGGCGGCGACGATGCGCACGTCGACGGCGAGCGGGCGCGTCCCGCCGACCCGGTCCACCTCGCGCTCCTGGAGGACGCGGAGCAGCTTCGCCTGGAGCTCCACCGGCATCTCGCCGATCTCGTCGAGGAAGAGCGTGCCCCCGTCGGCGAGCTCGAACTTGCCGGGCCGGCGCTCCACCGCGCCGGTGAAGGAGCCCTTCTCGTGGCCGTAGAGCTCGCTCTCGATGAGGTCGCGCGGCACCGCCGCCATGTTCACGGTGACGAAGGGGCCGCGGGCCCGCTCCGAGTTCGCGTGGATGGCGCGCGCCACCAGCTCCTTGCCGGTGCCGCTCTCGCCGGTGAGCAGCACCGTCATCTCGGTGCGGGCCACCCGGCCGATCTCCTTGTAGACCTCCACCATGGCCGGGGAGCGGCCGATGAGGAGGTCCGGGACCGCCTCCCGGCCGCGCCGGGCCTCGGGCTCCGCCCCGGCCCGCTCCTCCGGCGCCTCCGGGGGCCCGAGGGCGAGGTCGCGCACGATGCGCTCGACCCGGTCGAGGTCGAAGGGCTTGCCCACGTAGTCGGCGGCGCCGCGCTTCATCGCCTCGACCGCGGCGCGCATCGTGTCCTCGGCGGTCATCATGACGACGAAGGGCGCGTCGGCGCCGGCGGCGATCTCGGAGAGCAGCTTCATCCCGTCGTCGCCGGGCAGGCGCACGTCGAGGAGCACCAGGCCGTAGGCGCCGCGGCCGGCGCGGGCCAGCTCCCGGCGCGCCTCCTCGGCGCTGCCGGCCTCGCCCCAGGAGACGCCGGCCCGCTCGCAGGTGCGGGCCAGGACGAAGCGGACCGACGGCTCGTCGTCGACGATCAGGACCTTCTTCACGCTCGGGCCCCCCGGGCGGCCGCCATCACGCCACCTCCAGCGGCAGGTAGACGATCGCCTCGACCCCGCCGCTGGCGCGGTTCCGCACCTCGATGCGCCCGCCGTGCGCCTCGACGATGCGGCGGGAGATGGCGAGCCCGAGCCCGGTCCCCCGGGCCTTGGAGGTGGCGAAGGGGGTGAAGAGGCGCGGCAGCATCGCCTCGGGGATGCCCGGGCCGCCGTCCACCACCGCGATGCGGGCCATGGGCCGGGTGCGCCCGCCGGCGGAGCGCACCCGCAGCGACGCCACCCCGGTCTCGAAGGCCACCTCGGGCCGCTCCAGGCCGGCGGACGCGTCCACCGCGTTCCGGGCCAGGTTGAGCACCACCTGGGCGAGCTTCTCCTGGTCGGCGGTCACCGGCGGCAGGGAGGGGTCGTAGCGCTCGACGAAGGACACCCGGTCGCCGCCGGGGAGGCCGCGGGCCAGGGCGGTGACGTCGGAGACGACGGCGTGGACGTTCACCGGGGCCAGCGCCAGGGCCGCCGGCCGCGCCAGGTCGAGGAGCTCGCGCACCAGCCCGTCGACCCGCCGCGCCTCGCGGGCGATGACCTGCGCGTAGTCGCGGGCCGCGCCGGCGGCCTCGCGGGCCAGGAGCTCCGCCGAGCCCTGGAGCCCGGCCAGCGGGTTTCGGATCTCGTGGGCCAGGCCGGCCGCCAGCGCCTCGAAGTCGAGCGACCGCTCGCCGAGCCGCGGGGGCCGCAGCGCCAGCACCGTGCCGGCGCAGGAGGGGCCGTCGAAGAGCGGCGACGCCTCGGCGGTGACCCGGGTCGACGGGTCCTGCGGGTGGGGGTAGTCGGTGGAGGCGGACTCCTGCGCCGACCGCACCCGCTCCGCCAGGACCGCGAGCTGGGCCCCGCCCGGCAGGGCGCGCAGCGGCAGGCCCGCCGCCCGGTCGCGGCTGCGCTGGAAGAGCTCCTCGGCGGCTGGGTTCAGGTGGAGCACGCCCCCGTCGGCGCCGACGATGACCACCGCGTCGGCGAGCGAGTCGACGGCCGCGCGCGCCAGCGCGGCCGGAAGCGGCGGGGCCTTGCCCGTCACGGGCCCGCGGCCGGCTACAGCGCCGACTCGCCGCGCTCCCCGGTGCGGATGCGGATGACCTCGTCGATGGGGACGACGAAGATCTTCCCGTCGCCGATGCGCCCGGTCTTGGCGGCGCGCTCGATCACCTCGACCACCTTGGCGACCAGGGCGTCGGACACCACGACCTCGACCTTCACCTTGGGAAGAAAGTCCACCACGTACTCGGCGCCGCGGTAGAGCTCGGTGTGCCCCTTCTGCCGGCCGAAGCCCTTCACCTCGGTTGCGGTGAGGCCGGCGATGCCCACCTCCGACAGCGCCTGCTTCACCTCGTCCAGCTTGAAAGGCTTGATGATGGCCTCGACCTTCTTCACGACGCACCTCGGCGGGTTGGTGAGACGGAGTCCAGCGACGCTACGCTCCGCCGGGGCGAGCGGTCAAGGATCCCGGGAATCCCGGGCCCTTGGCCGCCGCCGCGGCCGCTCCTGCGCTCCCGCTGCCCGGAAAGCGCGCACGCGCTGCTCGTTCTCGAGTCGCCGCGCCGGGGCAGCCGGCCGGCGATCCTGGCCGCGATCGGCGGAGACCGCCGGAGATCCGGCTCGACGCCTCGCGACGTTCCGATCGCAGCCGGGACGGCTGCAACCCCCGCGCCACCCGAAGGGCGGCTAGACTGCGGCCGTGTCCACCGCACTCGCGGTCCTTGCCGGGCTCGCGGCGGCGGCGATCGCCCACCACCTCTACTGGTCGTGGAGGCTCCGCGTCCCGCCGGGCGACGACGAGCTCCTGCGCGCCCGGACGGACGACGGCTGGGAGCTCGCCCTGGGGCGCCGCAGGCCGGCCGGGCCGCGGCGCGCGCCGCCGGTCCTCCTCCTCCACGGACTGGCGGTGAACAGGCTCTTCCTGGCGTTCGGGCGCGGGTCCCACTCGCTCGCCGGCCGGCTCGCCGCGGCCGGCCTCGATTGCTTCACCCTCGACCTCCGCGGCCACGGGAGCTCGCGGCCCGGGCCCGGGGCGCCGCGCGACTGGACCTTCGACGACTACGTCCGGCGCGACCTCCCGGCGGCGCTCGACGCGGTCCGCGCCGCCACCGGCGCGCCGCGGGCGCTCCTCCTGGGCCACAGCCAGGGGGCGCTGCTCGCCCTGGCCGCGGCGGCCCTCCACGCCGACCGGGTCGCCGGCGCGGTGGCCATCGCCGGGCCGGTCTGGTACGCGCCGGGGCCGCGCCTGCGGCGCTTCGCGCGCATGGCCTTCCGGCTGCGGAGGGTGACGCGGCTCCTGGCCCGCGAGCTCGCGCCCTTCGCCGGGCTCCTGCACCCGGCCGCGGCCCAGGTGCCCATCGCCACGCGAAACGTCGACCGGCCGCTCCTGCGCCGGATGCTCGCGAACGCGGTGGAGGACGTCGCCGGCGGCGTCGCCCGGCAGTTCCGCTGGTGGATCCGCGAGGACCTCTTCCGCTCCCTGGACGGCCGCGACGACTACCGCGCCCTCCTCGGCGCCTGCCGCCAGCCGGCGCTCTTCCTCGCCGGCGCGCTCGACCAGCTGGCCCCGCCGGAGGTGGTGCGCCGCGCCCGCGACGCCTGGGGCGGCGAGGCCGTCTACGCCTGCGCGTCCCGCGCCGCTGGCCTCTCCGCCGACTACGGCCACGGCGACCTCGTCTTCGGGCGCCGGGCGCCCGAGGAGGTCTACCCCCTCATCCGGGACTGGCTCCTGGCCCGGACCCGCTAGGTGTGGCGGCTCGCGGCGCGGAGGACGGCCCGCTCGGCCTCGAGCCAGGCGTCGAAGGCCGCCGACGGGACCGGCAGCGTGAGCAGCGTCGCCGCCAGCGCCCGGTCGCCCAGGTCGAGGGAGTGCTCGACGCCGGGCGTGGCGGCGAGCCGGCCGCTGCAGGCGAGGTCCTCGCCCGGCATCGAGAGCTCGTAGTCGACCGAGACCACGCCCGAGGGCTCGCGGGTCGCCTCGACGCGGAGCTCGAGCCGGACGCGCTCCGGGTCGGCGGGGTCGCGGAGCACGAGGTGCGCCGGCCGGCCCGGCGAGGCGATGAGGCGCGGCCGCGCCAGGAGCTCGCCGTCGCCGCGGCGCACCTCCAGGGCCAGGAAGTCGCCGCCCGGCGCGGCCTCGGACCGGGCCTGGAACGCGCGGTGCGTGCGCACGGCCACCTCGGCGGAGCTGCCGCCGAGGAGGAAGCACAGGAGGACGACGGCGACGGCGCGGGTCGGGCTCATGGGCATGTGGTCCTCGTGGTCGGGCGAGCCGTGAGGCGGCTGCAACCCATGTGCCCCGGGGCCGGTCGCGGCAAGCTCGCGAGATCACGGAGCCGGCCTCCGGAGGGGCGTTGTCAGGATGACACGGGCCGGCGCGGGCCGGGATTTCGGCCCGGAAGGGGCGCGGGGGTCAGCCGGCGCGCATCCAGCGGCCCCCGTCCTCGCGAACCCGCCCCTCGTCCCGGAGCTTGTGGAGCGAGGCGAGGCAGCTCCGCGCCGCCACGCCGTGGAGGAAGCGCGGCGTGTCGTCGTAGGCGCGCGCCGTGACCTCCTCGAGCGTCCCGCCGCGCGTCGCCGCGAGCACCCGGTCCTCGCGGGCGCGGCGGTGCTCGAGGTACTCGTCGACCTTGGCCGCCGCGTCCGGCGCCGGCGGGCCGTGCGCCGGGTAGATGGTCCGCGGCCCGAGCCCGCGGATCCGCGCCAGCGACCCGAGGTAGGTGGCCATGTGGCCCTCCGGCGGATCGACGACGATGGTCGAGAGCGTCGAGACGAGGTCGCCGGCGAGGAGCGCTCCGCTGCGCTCGTCGTGGAAGGCGAGATGGCCGCGGGCGTGGCCGGGGGTGTGGAGGGCCCGCCAGCGGCCGCCGAGGAGCTCGCCGTCGGCCACCGGCCCGGCCTGCCCGGCCCCCGCCGGGAGCCGCGCCGCGGCGTCGGGGTGGGCGCGGAGCGGGAGGCCGAGCCGCGTCCGGAGCGCCTCCACGGCGCCGACGTGGTCGGCGTGCGCGTGGGTGATCCAGATCTCGCGCGCCGGCAGCCCCTCGGCGGCGAGGTCGCCGAGCACCCGCAGGAGCGCCGCCTGCTCCTCCGGCCAGGGCGAGCCCGGGTCGACCACCGCCACCCCGCCCCCGACGTCGAGGAGGTAGCAGGCGGTGTGCACCGCGGGCGGGAGCGTGGGCGTCCGCAGCGGCACCAGGAACAGCCCCCGCTGGAACTCGATGCGGCGGGGGGAGAAGCCCTCCACGTGCGGCGGGGCGCGCATGGCCTCGAGACAGGCGGGCGGCCCGGCGCGGTCCAGGCACTGGATGGGCCAGAGCGTCGGCGGGTGGAGCAGCACCTCGCCCCGCTCCCAGCCGCCCAGCGCCTCGGCGGTCGTCACCCACTCGCCGGCGGCGAGCTCGCCGGGCCAGACGGCCGGCTCCTCGCCCTCCGGGAGGCGCACCAGGAAGAAGCGGGCGTCGAAGCGCAGCGGGTAGAGCGCCGGCGTCACCCAGCGCCCCGCGGGGAGGTAGTCGGAGGCGTCGAGCGTGAGGCCGTGGCGGGAGACGAAGGCGCCGAAGTCGAGCTCGCCGGAGAGGATGCGGCGCCGCGCCGCCTCGCGCTCGGCGCGCGCCAGGCCCCGGGCCCAGCCGGCGACGAGGACGCCCGCCTCCTCGAAGAGCTCGCGGGCCGCGGCGGCGATCGCGGCCGCGGCCTCGCCCGAGGCGCCGGCCACCGGGACCCGGGCGTCGCCCTGGTCCACCTTGCCCCCCGGGAAGGCCTGGAAGCCTCCGGCGAAGCGCAGCGGGGCCCCGCGGCGCACCCAGAAGATCTCGCGCCCGCGAGGACCGTCGCGCCACAGGATCACGGAGGCGGCGGGCAGCGGCTCGGGAGGCGGCGGGGGCGGCGGGAGGCCGGGGTAGAGCTCGCTCACGCGGCCACGCTAGCAGGGAATGCGGACGATCTCGCGCTGGACCGGGCCGAAGACCTCCGGCCCCCGCGCGGTGAGCACGACGTCGATCTCGGTGCGGACCCCGATCCCCTCCTCGGGGAGGTAGACCCCGGGCTCGATGGAGAAGGCCAGCCCCTCGACGAGCGGGCGGGTGTCGTGGGTCTCGAGGTCGTCGAGGTTCGCCCCGTCCCCGTGGACCGAGCGGCCGATGGAGTGGCCGGTGCGGTGGACGAACCGGTCGCCCAGGCCGCGGGCGGCGACGTGGTCGCGGACCACGCGGTCCACCTCCCAGCCCTGGAGCACGCGCCCGGCGGCGTGGGCGGCGCGCAGCGCCTCGAGGCCGGCGTCGCGGGCCCCGGCGGCGGCGCCGAACACCTCCTCCATCCGCGCCGGGGGCCTCTCCCCGCAGAAGCCCACCCAGGTGATGTCGGCGTAGACGTCGTCGGGGCCGCGGCCGCGGGCCCAGAGGTCGATGAGCAGGAGGTCGCCGCGGCGGACGGGCGTGCGCCGCTCCTCGGAGGGAACGAAGTGCGGGTCCGCGGCGTGGGCGTTCACCGCCACGATGGGCGGGTGGTCGGTCTCGAGGCCCGCGGCCTCGAAGCGCTCGAGGAGGAAGCGCTGGACCGAGGTCTCGGTGGGCTCCTGGCCGCGGCGGAGCTGCTCGCCGACGAGGGCGAAGGCCCGGTCCTTGGCCTCGTCGATGGCGCGGAGCGCCCGGACGTGGCTCTCGAGCTGCGCCGGCGTCCAGCGGCACAGGAAGCGCTGGACGAGCGACGCCGAGGGGACCACCTCGGCCCCGAGGCCGCGGACCACCTCGAGCGTGCCGGCGTCGACGCGGGAGAGGGACGGGATGGCGGCGCGGGGGAAGTACTCCATCGCCAGGCGCGGCCCCGGGGGCAGGGCGGCGAACATCCCGCGCAGCCCGGCCTCGAGGGACTGCCAGGAGCTGTAGCTCGACCGGATCCCCGGCACCCGGGCCGGGAAGGAGCCGGCCTCGATGGCGTGGACGAGGAGGCGCGGCTCGCCCGCGGCGGGCACGAGCCAGTACCAGCGCCGCGTCAGCATGTGGCCTGCGAGGCCCAGGGCCTCCAGGGCGGTCCGGTTCTGGCCGTGGAAGTCGTAGAGGAGCCAGCCGTCGAGCCCCTCCTCGCGGAGGGCGCGCTGCAGGGCGGGGACGTCCATGGCGCCGATCTACCCGCCGCGCGGCCGGGGCGCTACTCGCCCTCGGCCCGCTGCTCGCCGGGGAAGGGGATGCGGTGGAGGCGGATGGAGTTCGTGTGGCCGGCGACGCCGGCCATGGAGCCGTGGACCAGGACCACCCGGTCGCCGGGGCGGGCGGCGCCGTCCTCGACCAGCCGCTCGCTCACCACCCGGGTCATGAGGTCGGCGTTGGAGATGGGGTCGAGGACCTTGGGGAGGACGCCCCAGAAAAGGGCCATGCGCCGGCGGATGGCCTCGTCGGAGGAGAAGGCGACCACGGGGACGCGAGGCCGGTGCCGCGAGAGGAGCCGGGCGGTGGTCCCGCTGGTCGTGAAGCAGGCGATGGCCGTGGCGCCGGCCTCGTCGGCGGCGCGGCAGGCGGCGGCGGCGACGACCTCGGGGAAGGGCGCGGTGGGGTGGCTCCGCGGCGGCGGCTCGGGGTGCCGGGCCTCCACCGCCTCCGCCTCGCGGACGATCCGGTCCATCATCTGCACCGCCTGCACCGGGTGGCGCCCGCTCGCCGTCTCGCCGGAGAGCATCACCGCGTCGGCGCCGTCCCAGACGGCGTTGGCGACGTCGCTGGCCTCGGCGCGGGTGGGGCGGGGGTGCTCGATCATCGACTCCAGCATCTGGGTGGCGATGATGGCCGGCTTCCCGGCGCCGTTGGCCTTGCGCAGGAGCTCCTTCTGGATCCCGGGGACGCGCTCCGGGAGGATCTCCACGCCGAGGTCGCCGCGCGCCACCATGACGCCGTCGGCCGCCTCGAGGATGGCGTCGAAGCGCTCGATGGCCTCCGGCTTCTCGATCTTGGCGACGATGGGGACGACGCGGCCGGCCTTCTCCATCTCGGCGCGGCAGCGCTGCACGTCGGCGGCGGATCGCACGAAGGAGAGGGCCACGTAGTCGACGCCGCGGGCGAGCCCGAAGGCGAGGTCGGCCCGGTCCTTCTCCGAGAGCGCCCCGGCGCGCAGGGCCACCCCGGGCAGGTTGATGCCCTTGTGCTCCCGGAGGATCCCGCCCTCGACCACCTCGGTGCGGACCCGGACCCCGTCCGTCGCCAGGACGCGCAGCTCGATGAGGCCGTCGTCGACGAGGAGCCGGTCGCCGGGGCGCACGTCCTCGCCGAGGTGCAGGTAGGTGGTGCTCACCCGGTGCGCGTCGCCGGGGAACTCCCCCTCGGCGGTGACCACGAGCTCGGCGCCCCGCTCCAGCAGCACGCCCTCCCGGCCGGCGGCGAGCGGCCCGGTGCGGATCTTGGGCCCCTGGAGGTCCTGGAGCAGCGCCACCGCGCGGCCCAGCCGGCGCGACGAGGCGCGGACGCGCTCGATGGCCAGCGCGTGCTCCTCGGGCAGGCCGTGCGAGAAGTTGAGCCGGGCGACGTCGGCCCCCGACTGGAACAGCTTGTGGATGACCTCGGACTCGGTGCTGGCCGGGCCCAGCGTCACCACGATCTTCGCGCGCCGCATCGCGGCGTTTCTATCCCGGGCGCCGCCGGCGGGCCAGCCCCGCGGCCCCCGTCGGGGGCGGGTGGGAAGGTTCGGCGCGGTTTCGCGTCCACGGTACATGCAGGTCCTATCGCCGGGGGACGCCGCGGACGACGACCTCGTCGCGCTCGCCGCGGCCGGCGACGGCGCGGCCTTCGGCGAGCTCGTCTCCCGGCACCAGGACCGGATCTACGGGCTGGCGCTGCGGCTCCTGCGGGACGCGGCCGAGGCCGAGGAGGTGGTGCAGGAGACCTTCCTCGCCGCCCTGGAGAAGCTCGCCTCCTTCCGCGGGGATGCCGCCTTCACGACCTGGCTCCACCGCGTCGCCGCCAACGCCGCGCTCATGCGGCTGCGCCGCCGCCGCCGCGCGCCGGAGGTGGCGAGCGACCGGCCCATGGAGGAGCTGCTCCCGCGCTTCGACGAGCAGGACCACCTCGTCGCCCGCGGCCCCTCCCACGACTGGTCGAAGCGCGCCGACGAGCAGCTCGCCGACCGGGAGATCCGCAAGGCGGTGGAGAGGGCGGTACAGAATCTCCCGGAGGACTACCGCATCGTATTCCTGCTGAGGGACGTGGAGGGGCTGTCGAGCGAAGCCATGGCGGAGCTGCTCGGGATGTCGGTGGCCGCCGTGAAGTCGAGGCTGCACCGGGCGCGCCTCGCGCTCCGGGAGAGCCTGAGCCGGTTCCTGGAATGACCGCCGGAGGGACGCTGCCGAGCTGCCGGGAGGTCGTCGACGGCCTCCCGGAGTGGTCTGAGGGGGCCCTGGGCGGCGGGGCGCGCGAGCCCTACGAGCGCCACCTCGAGGTCTGCCCGCCCTGCGGCAGCCTGGCGCGAACCTACCAGGCGGTGGGCGCCCTGGCCCGCGCGGCCCTGGATGTCGAGATGCCGCCCCGGGCCCGGGAGCGGCTCCGGCGAGCGCTCCTGCGCCGGGTGGGCGGCAGGTAGGGGCGCGGAGCGCGGGTTGCCGCGAGCGGCCGCGCCACGGTACGGTCCCGGCGATGGCCGCGGGCCTCGAGCGCCGCATCGAGAAGCTCCAGTCGATCCTGGAGGTCGCGAAGGCGATGAGCGCCGAGCGCGACCTCGACCGGCTCCTCGACCTCATCCTCCGGGAGGCCGCGCAGGTGGTGGAGGCCGACCGCTGCACCCTCTTCCTCGTCGACCGCGAGAAGGGGGAGCTCTGGAGCAAGATCGCCCACGGCACCAAGGAGATCCGCATCCCCCTCGGCGCCGGCATCGCCGGGGCGGTGGCGACCACCGGCCGCGCGGTGCGCATCGACGACGCCTACGTCGACGCGCGCTTCAACCGCGACGTGGACCGGTCCACCGGCTACCGCACCGCCGCCGTCCTCGCCGTCCCCATGCTCTCGACGAAGGGCGAGGTGGTCGGCGTCATCCAGGCGCTGAACCGCCGCGACGGGCACTTCACCCCCGAGGACGAGGAGCTGCTGGTGGCGCTGGGCGGCCAGGCGGCGAGCGCCGTCGAGAACGCCGTCCTCAACGCCGAGATCGAGCGGCTCTTCGAGGGCTTCGTCCGCGCCTCGGTGGTCGCCATCGAGGCCCGCGACCCCACCACCGCGGGCCACTCGGGGCGGGTCGCCGACCTCACCGTGGGGCTGGCCCGCGCCGTGGAGACGGCCCCGCCGCCGGCCTTCCGGGGCGTGGCCTTCACCGCCGAGGCCATGCGCCAGCTCCGCTACGCGGCGCTGCTCCACGACTTCGGCAAGGTCGGGGTGCGCGAGCACGTCCTGGTGAAGGCCGACAAGCTCTACCCGCACGAGCGCGACCTCATCGGCGCCCGCTTCGAGGTCATCCGGGCGCGGGTCGAGCTCGAGGCGCGGATCGCCGGGCGGCCGGCCGAGGAGGTGGCGGCCCGGCTCGGCGAGATCGAGGAGTTCTGGAAGCTGGTCCTCGAGTGCAACCGGCCCACCGTGCTGCAGGAGGAGCGCGCCCACCGCCTGGAGGAGCTCTCGAGCCGGACCTACCGCGACGGCGCCGAGGAGCGGCCCTACCTCACCCCCCTCGAGGTCCGGCTCCTCTCCATCTCCAAGGGCTCGCTCTCCGAGCCGGAGCGCCGCGAGATCGAGAGCCACGTCACCCACACCTTCAACTTCCTCGCGCAGATCCCCTGGACGCGGGCGCTGCGGCGCGTCCCCGAGATCGCCTACGCCCACCACGAGAAGCTCGACGGCCGCGGCTACCCGCGCGGCGTCCCCGCCGGCCAGATCCCGGTGGAGGCGCGGATCATGACCATCGCCGACATCTTCGACGCCCTCACCGCCAGCGACCGCCCCTACAAGAAGGCGATGCCGGCGGAGCGGGCGCTCGACATCCTGGGCCAGGAGGCGAAGGGCGGACAGGTGGACGCCGACCTCCTCGGCGTCTTCGTGGGGAGCGCGGCGTGGAAGGCGGTGCTGCGGCGGTAGCCGGCAGGGCGGCGCGGCGGCTGGCGCGCGGCTTCTACGCCCGCGACGTGCGGCTCGTGGCCCGCGAGCTCCTCGGCAAGGTGCTGGTGCACCTCGACCGCGGCGTGCGGCGCGCCGCGCGCATCGTCGAGACCGAGGCCTACGCCGGGCCCGCCGACCTCGCCTCGCACGCCCGCTTCGGCCCGACGCCCCGGGCCCGCATCATGTTCGGGCCGCCGGGCTTCGCCTACGTCTACCTGGTGTACGGGATGCACCACTGCGTGAACGCCGTGGCCGGCCCGGAGGGCTTCGGCGCCGCGGTGCTGATCCGCGCCGGCGAGCCCGTCGAGGGCTGCCGCGGCGATCCGCGCGGCCCGGCCCGGCTCTGCCGCGCGCTCGGCATCGGCCGGCGCTGCAACCGCCTCGACCTGTGCGGCGACCGGCTCTTCGTCGAGGACGCGCCGCCGCCCCGGGAGCGCACCCGCGCCGGTCCGCGCGTGGGGGTGGCGTACGCCGGGCGGTGGGCGAGGAAGCCGTGGCGCTACTGGCTGGAGGGGAACGGCTGGGTGTCGGGGTCCCGCGCCTAGTCGTCGTCGTACCTGTCCGTGTCCTTGATCTTGGCCCGCAGCACCTGCCCGCTGGCGGCGTCGACGAGGACCCGGGCGCGGTCGCGGCCGCCGGCGCCCGCGAGCGTGACGTGGTAGCGGCCGCGCCCGTCGAGCCGGACCTGGCGGACCTGGTCCACCTGGACGCCGCGCGAGCGGGCGAACTCGGTGGCGATCTCGACCGCCTGCTGCTCGGTGACCGGACCGGCCGCCGGGGCCTCTGCCGGCGGCGGACCGGGGGGCGGCGGCATGGGACGCGGGTAGGGCCGGGCCACGACGACGCAGCCGGCGAGGGCCAGGCCGATGAGCGCGGGGACGAGTCGCATGGAGGGCATTCTACCACCCGAGCCTGCTAGTCTCGCCGCCGGTGCTCCACCTCGTCGGACAGGACAGCCGCGGCCTCGCCGCCGCGCTCGGCATCGGGATCGGCGACGCCCGCCGCATCCTGGGCGCCGTCGTGGGCCGGGGCCGGCCGCTGCGCGAGGCGCGCAACGTGCGGCGCGAGGTGCTCGACCGGGCGGGCCGGCTCGCCTCCGGCGAGGGCATCCGCACGCTCTCGACGGCGGAGGCCCGCGACGGCTTCCGCCGCTACCTCTTCGGGCTCGCCGACGGCGCCCGCGTCGAGGCGGTCCGGATCCCCCTCTTCGACACCCACCACAGCCTCTGCCTCTCCTCGCAGGCCGGGTGCGCCCTGGGTTGCGCCTTCTGCGCCACCGGGCGGCTCGGGCTCGCTCGCAACCTTCGCTCCTGGGAGATCGTGGCCCAGTACCTCGCGGTCCGCGCCGACAGCCGGCGGCCCATCCGCGGCGCGGTCTTCATGGGCCAGGGCGAGCCCTTCCACAACTACGACGCCGTCCTGGCCGCGGCCTACGTCCTCTGCGACCCGGCGGGCGGGCGCATCGACCAGCGCCGCATCTCCATCTCCACCGCGGGCGTGGTCCCCATGATCCGCCGCTACACCGCCGAGGGCCACCGCTTCCGGCTCTGCGTGTCGCTGAACGCCGCCATCCCGGAGAAGCGGGCGGCGCTCATGCCGGTGGAGCGGGGCCATCCGCTCCCCGAGCTCGTCGACGCCGTCCGCGAGCACGCCGCCCGCCGCGGCCGCGTCAACGTCGAGTACGTGATGATGGCGGGCGTGAACGTCGGGGCGGAGGACGCGGAGGCCCTGGGCCGGCTCCTGCGCGGCATCCCGGTGCGGCTGAACCCCATTCCGGTGAGCGACGCCTCGGGTCGCTTCCGCCCCCCCTCGGAGGCGGAGTGGACCGCCTTCCGCGACGCCCTGGCCCGCGAGCTCCCCGGCCAGCCGGTGGTGCGCCGCTACTCGGGCGGCGCCGACGAGCACGCCGCCTGCGGGATGCTCGCGTCGCGGGAGGCGGGCTGAAGCACCGCGCCCCAGCCTAGTTCTCCTTCTTCTCCTCCGGCTCGAACAGCTCCAGGTTTCGCAGGAGCTCCAGCTTCTCGAGCTCCTCGAGGTGGTCGAGGAGCTCCGTGTCGGGCTCGGGCCGCTTCTCCGGAGGGGGGCGGTCCTCCGGCGGCGGGCCGCCCCGCTCCGGGGCGGGCGGCTCGGCGCGCGGCGGGTCCTGCGGCGCGGGCTCGGCCGCCAGCAGGCAGGCGAGGAGGGCGGCGGCGATCACGGGGTGGCGACGTCCAGGCCGGCGACGAGCTTGCGCATGGGCGGGCCGCCGCCGAAGAAGTCGCCGGGGAAGAGGAAGTCGGCCTCGGCGGAGAGGGCCAGCCAGGGGAGCGGAGCCCAGCGCAGCCCCAGGTCGGCCTCCTGCCCGTAGGTCCGGCCGCCGAGCGGGCCCACCTCCTCGGCGGCGAGCCAGGCGCCCTTCGCCTCCACCCGCAGGGCGGAGGAGGGCTCGTAGACCAGGCGGAGCACCGGCCCGAGGACGCCGCGGCCGTTCACCCCCGGCGCGGTGGCCTGCCGCGCCGCGAAGGTCTCGGACAGGCCGCCGGCGAAGAACAGGTTCGTCGCCGTGATCCAGGGCGAGACGCCGAGGAAGCCGCCGTAGCGGGCCGGGAGCCCGATGCGGGCGCGCTCCGGCGGCGGCACGTCGCCGGAGAGGAGGAGGAAGCGCGCGCCGGCGAGGAGGTCGCGGTGCAGGCGCACCTCCCAGGAGGCGCTCAGGGCGAGGCCGCGGACGCGGGACTCGATCTCCCCGGCGCCCGGCGACTCCATCCGGATGCTGCCCGCGGCCAGCGCGGCGGCGAAGGCGAACCGGTGGACGCGGTCGGCCGTCAGGCGGCCCGAGAGGCCCAGCCAGGCGAGGTCGGCCGAGCCGCCGCTCCCGCTCGAGAGGACGCCGGCCAGGCGGACCGCCTCGTCCTGGTAGGCGGGCGTCCCCGCCGCCAGGCCGGCGAGCCGGACCGCCGAGGTCTCGACGGTGGCGCCGGAGAAGAGGTCGGCGACGCTCCCGGTCCGGTCCCGGTAGAAGGCCGCGAAGGCGCCCAGGTGCTCGAAGAGCGAGAGCATCCAGTCCGCCCGCAGGACCAGCATGGGCGAGCGGCGCTCCTCGGCGCCGGGCCAGTCGCGGGTGGGCCACAGGAGCGCGGCCCCGAGGTCCCAGGGCGGCCCCACCGCCCCGAGGTCGAGGCGGGCCTCGAGGCCCAGCCCGTAGTCGTCGAGCACCAGGCCGTCGGCGACGGTGAACCGGTGGCGGCCGGCCCGCAGGAAGGCGAAGTCGTTCCGGCCCAGGAAGGCGCCGGCCCAGGCCTCGCGCAGGAACCAGGTGGCCCGGGCCTCGTCGGCGGCCGGCCGGCCGTTCGCGGCGGCGACCGAGGTCCCGGCGCCCCACGCCGGGACCTCGAAGACCTGCGGGCGCGGGGGCGCGCCCGAGGGCGTGCAGGGCCCGCCGGGCGCCAGGGCCAGGCCCGTCGAGCCCGGCAGGGCGCTGGCGCAGACGAGGACCGCGGGCGGGCGCTCGACCGCGCGGACCTCGCCGGAGTCGGCGAGGAGCTGGAGGCGGAGCGGGCCGCGCCGCCCGTCGAGGAGTGCGGCGAGGAGGCCCGAGGCGAAGCGGTCGGCGCCCGCGGGCCGCAGGTAGTCCCGGATGTCCGGCGGCGACTTCCGCTGCCCGACGTTCGCGGCCACGAAGCGGAGGGTCGCCGGGTCGAAGAGGACGTCGGCCCGCGGCAGGTTGGCCCAGGCGGTGAGGCGGGTGTGCAGGAGGAGGCGCGCGTCGAGCTCCACCTCCTCGCCCCGGGCGGGGGTGGCGGCGACGAGGAGGGTGGCGAGGAGCGGGCGCGAGGCTCGCACCGGGGCAGCTTACCGCCGCCGGTGCACCCGGTGCTGCTTCCACTGGTCGCGGAGCCGGTCGCGGTCGGCGGGGGACAGCTCGCGCCAGCGGCGCAGGTTGTCGAGGAAGCGCTCCCGCTCCGCCGGAGGAGAATCGAGGATCTCGCGGAAGGCGCGCTGCATCTGGTCGCGCCGCTCCGCCGGCATGTCGCGCCAGCGGGCGAAGCGCTCGAGCAGCTCGCGCCGCTCGCGAGGCGGGAGGTTGCGGAAGCGCTCGTAGCTCCGCATGACCTCGGCGCGCCGCTCCGGGGGCATCGAGCGCAGCCGCTCGAGCGAGTCCCGGATCCGCGCCTTCTCCTCCTCCGGCAGGGCGCGCCACAGCCCGAGCCGCTCCCGGATCTGGTCCCGCTCCCGCGGGCTCATCGCCTCCCAGCGCTCCCGGGCCGCCTGGCGCCGGTCGGAGGTCTCGTCCGCGGGCGCGGGGGCGGCCACCAGGGCGAGCGCCAGGGCCAGGGCCGGGCGGGTCACCGGCGGCCCTCCAGCTCGTCGAGGTGGGCCACGACCTCGGCGTCCTCGTCGGCGACGTCGCCGATGCTGGCCACCAGCTCGTAGCGCTCGAACAGCTCGAGGTGCTCGGCGGCGAAGGCCTCGGCGCGCCGCTCGCGCACGACCGCGACCGCCACCGCCGCGGCGACGGCCCCGGCCGCGGCCAGGGGCGCGGCGATGCGCCAGGGAACGCGCGACAGGAGCCCCCGGGGGCGGTCGGCCTCGCGCGCCAGGCGGGCCTGGAAGCGCTCCTCCAGGCCCGGGGCCGGATCCGCCGGCGGCGGCAGGCTGGCGAGGAAGCCGATCGCCGCGGCGATGCGGTCCCGCTGCGCCCGGCACGGGCCGCAGCCGGCGAGGTGGGCCTCGACGCGGGCGCGCTCCTCGTCCGCCAGGGCGCCGTCGAGGAGGGCGACGAGGTCCGAAGCGACGTGTCTCATGCGGCCTCCCCGCCGGCGAAGGGGGCGAGCGCCTCCGCGGCCGCCACCGTGGCGCGGTGGACGAGCGACTTCACCGCCGGGACGGTGGTCCGGAGCACGGCCGCGATCTCCTCGTAGCTCATCCCCTCGAAGCGGCACAGGACGAACGCCACCCGCTGCTTCTCCGGGAGCCGCGCCAGGAGCTCGTCCACGGCGCGCGCCAGGGCCCGGCCGCGGGCCGACTCCTCGGGCGTGGCGCCGGAGCCGGCCAGCAGGTCGAGCTCCTCGGGCGCGTCGCCGCGGCCCGGCTCGGCCCGCGCCGCCCGCTCGCCGCGGCGGAGCTCGTTCAGGCAGTGGTTGGCGGCGATGCGGTAGAGGAAGGTCCGGAACCGGGCCGTGGGCCGGTAGCGGGGCGCGGCCTGGTGGAGCTTCAGGAAGACGTCCTGGGCCAGCTCCTCGGCCCGGGAAGCGTCCCTCACGAAGCGGTGGCAGAAGGCGACCATGGCGCGGCCGTGTCTCTCGAACAAGGTCCGGAACGCCGACCGGTCACCCCCCTGGAACGCGACGAGGAGCGCCGCGTCGGGATCCGGGACCATCCGTGGAATCTAACACGCGGACCCCGTCCGGGTTTCGCGGGGGAAACGCGCCGGGCGCCGCCTGGTCGGGTGCCGGGCACGCGACCCTAGCCGACGGCGATGTGGGTGGCGAGGCGCGTGAGGCCGTAGGCGATGGCGGCGACGATCGCCGACATCGGGATGGTGAGCACCCATGCCCAGATGATCCGCCCGGCGACGCCCCAGCGCACCGCCCGCGTGCCCCGGGTGGCCCCCACGCCCACGATGGCCCCGGTGATGGTGTGGGTCGTCGACACCGGGATGCCGGCCGCGGCGAGGGCCAGGATGGTGACGCCGCCGCCGGTCTCGGCGCTGAAGCCGCCGATGGGCTGCAGCTTCGTGAGGTTGTGGCCCATCGTCTTCACGATCCGCCAGCCCCCGAAGAAGGTGCCGAGGCCGATGGCGAGGTGGCACAGGAGCACCACCCAGAAAGGGACGCGGAAGGGCTGTCCGGCCCAGACGGTGCCGAAGAGGACGACGGCGATGATGCCCATGACCTTCTGCGCGTCGTTCGTGCCGTGGCTGTAGGAGAAGACCGCGGCGCTGAGGAGCTGGAGGCGGCGGAACCAGCGGTCGACGCGCAGGGGCGTGCTCCGGTGCACGATCCAGGTGGTGGAGACCATCATCGCGCTGCCGAGCACCATCCCGATGAGCGGCGAGAGCACGATGAAGAAGGCGATCTTGATGATGCCGGCGGCGACGAGCCCCTCGGCCCCCAGCGCCGGCAGGCAGGCGCCGATCATCCCGCCGGCCAGGGCGTGCGACGACGACGAGGGCAGGCCCCACCACCAGGTGAGGAGGTTCCAGGCGATGGCGCCCACCAGGGCGGCGAAGATCACCGTGAGGACCAGGGTCGAGCCCTGGGCGCGGAGGGGCTCGAACTGGATGATCCCCTTGCCCATGGTGTTCGCCACCTTGAGCTGGCCGCCGAAGAGGACCGGCACCGCCGAGATGAAGTTGAAGAACGCGGCCCAGCCCACCGCCACCACCGGCGCCAGGACGCGGGTCGAGACCACCGTGGCGATGGAGTTCGCCGCGTCGTGGAAGCCGTTGATGAAGTCGAAGGCCAGGGCGACGGCGACGAGGCCGATGACGGCGGCAAGGAGCATGCGGGCGGGTCAGGCGTGCTGCAGGACCACGCCCTCGATGACGTCGGCCACGTCCTCGGCCCGGTCGATGGCGTCCTCCACCAGGTCGAGGATCTCCTTCCACTTCATCACCGTGAGCGGGTCGAAGCTGGAGTTGAAGAGGCGGGCCAGGGCACGGCGGATGAGCGTGTCGCCCTGGTTCTCGAGGGAGTTGATCTGCTTGCAGGCCTCGAGGATCTTGGCCGGCTCCTTGATGTCCCGCAGGCCGCGCACCGCCTCCTGCATGACCTCGGTGGCCGCCACCAGCACCGCGGCGAGCTCGCGCACGTCGGGGATGATGGTGCTGATCTGGTAGAGGCCGAGCCGCTCCGAGGCCGCGTCGGTGAGGTCGAGGACGTCGTCGATGCGGGAGAGGAGCCGGTGGATCTCGGCGCGGTCGAAGGGAGTGATGAACTGCGTGTGAAGCCGCTCGAAGGCGCGGTGGGTGATGTCG
>DATBLK010000153.1:0-3038 GCA_036555405.1 Anaeromyxobacteraceae bacterium | reverse complement strand
GATGCCGCGCAGCGGCAGGACCTCGTCGTCGGTGAGGGGCGGCGTCGCCGGCGGCCGGACGGGGAGGGACTCCTCGAAGGGCGCGGGCCGCTGCGGCACCGGGGGCGGCGCCGCCTCCTCCTTCCCGTTCCTTCCGCTGCGGGCCTGGTCCAGGTCCTCCCGGGTGACGCGGCCGCCCTTCCCCGTCCCCACCACCGCGCCGAGGTCCACGCCCATCTGCCGCGCCAGGGCCCGGACGGCCGGCGTCGCCAGCACCCGGGCGCCGGTCCGCCGCCCCGCCGCCGGCGGCGCGGCCGAGGCCTCGAGCGCCTCGCTCCCCGTCTCCGGCTCGCGGGGCGGCATGGGGCCGTCCGCCGACGCCACCTCGGAGGGCCGGACGTCCTCGACCATCTCCAGGATGGGATCGTGCACCCGGGCGATCTGGCCCGCCTCGCAGAGCAGCTTGGTGACGGTGCCGCGGCGGGGCGAGGGGATGGTGACCGTGGCCTTGTCGGTCATCACCTCGACGAGGGGCTGGTCCTCCTTCACGTGGTCGCCCGGCTTCACGAACCACTGCTGGACCTCGGCCTCCACCACCCCTTCGCCGATGTCGGGAAGGACGAATCGGAACATGGGACCCTCGAGCCTACCAGGCGATCGACTCGCGGAGCGCCTTGAGGATGCGCGGCGCCCGCGGGAGGTACTCGTTCTCGAGCGTGTAGGGAAACGGCGTGTCGTAGCCGGTGACGCGGAGCACCGGAGCCTCGAGGTGCAGGAAGCAGCGCTCCTGGACGAGCGCCGCGATCTCGGCCCCGAAGCCGCAGGTGCGCGGCGCCTCGTGGACCACCACGGCGCGGCCGGTCTTGGTCACCGAGTGGACCACGGCGTCGACGTCGAGCGGCTGGAGGGAGCGCAGGTCGATGACCTCCGCGTCGATCCCCTCGGCCTCGGCCTCGCGCGCCGCCTGGTCGGCCTCGTGCCACATCGCGCCCCAGGCGACGAGCGTCACCTGGTGGCCGGCGCGCGTGACCTTCGCCTGTCCCAGCGGGATGGCGTAGTCGCCCTCGGGCACCTCGCCCCTGGCGGCGCGGTAGACGCGCTTGGGCTCGAAGAACAGGACCGGGTCGGGGTCGCGGATGGCGCTGAGGAGGAGCCCCTTGGCGTCCTCGGGCGTGGAGGGCACCACCACCTTGAGGCCGGGGGTGTGGACGAAGTGGGCCTCCGGCGACTGGGAGTGGTAGTGGCCGCCGCGGATGCCGCCGCCGTAGGGGGTGCGGATGACGAGCGGGCAGGACCACTGGCCGCCGGAGCGGTAGCGGTACTTCGCCACCTCGTTCACGATCTGGTCCATCGCCGGGAAGATGAAGTCGGCGAACTGGATCTCCGGCACCGGCCGCAGGCCGTTGAGCGCCATCCCCACCGCGGTGCCGATGATGCCGCTCTCGGCGAGCGGGGTGTCGATGACGCGGTCCGGGCCGAACTCCTCGTGGAGACCGGTGGTGGCGCGGAACACGCCCCCGAAGCGCCCCACGTCCTCGCCGAGCACCACCACCGTGGGGTCGCGGCGCATCTCGAGGCGGAGCGCGTCGTTCACGGCCTGGATGATGTTGTAGGTCGGCACCTCGCCTCCCGCGCCGCCGCCTCAGCCCTGGTGCCGGGGGTTCGCCACCCTCGGGTCGGCGGCAACCGCGGCCCGCACGTCCTCGAGCTGCTCCCGCTGCTGCCACAGCGGCTCGGCGTACACGCCCTGGAACATGGTCTCCAGCGGCGGCTTGGCCTCGAAGGCCTCCGCCTCGCGGACCGCCTTCTGGATCTCCTCCTTCACGTCGGCCTGGAGGGCCGCGTCGGCCGCCTCCCCGACGAGCCCCCTGCCCTCCAGATACGACCGGAGGCGCAGGATGGGGTCCTTCTTCCGCCAGGGCTCGACGACCTCCGGGGGCCGGTAGGCCTTGGGGTCGTCGGAGGTGGAGTGGCCCTCCATCCGGAAGGTGACGCACTCGAGGAGCGTCGGCCCCTCGCCGGCCGCGGCCCGGGCCCTCGCCCGGCGCGTCGCCGCCACGACCGCCAGGAGGTCGTTGCCGTCGACCCGCTCCCCGCGGATGCCGTAGGCCACCGCCTTCTGGGCGATGGTCTCGGCGGCGGTCTGCCGCTCCCGGGGCACGCTGATGGCCCAGCCGTTGTTCCGGCAGACGAAGACCGTCGGCACCCGGTGCACGCCGGCGAAGTTCAGGCCGGTGTGGAAGTCGTTGGCGCTGGTGGCCCCCTCGCCGAAGTAGACGAGCGAGACCATCTCCTCGCCCCGGATTCGCGCCGCCCAGGCCGCCCCCACCGCGTGCGGGATCTGGGTGGCGATGGGCGAGCTGATGGAGGCGTAGAGCCCGGGCCGCCAGGCCTCGTGGCAGGGCATCTGGTGGCCCAGCATCCGGTCGCCGGCGTTGCCGAGCAGGTCGCAGACGAAGGTGGTGAGCGGCATCCCGCGCAGCAGCGCGGCGGCGTGCTCGCGGTAGCAGGGGAAGATCCAGTCGCCGGGGGCCATCGCCGCG
Source organism: Anaeromyxobacteraceae bacterium (assembly GCA_036555405.1). Taxonomy (GTDB): domain Bacteria; phylum Myxococcota; class Myxococcia; order Myxococcales; family Anaeromyxobacteraceae; genus DATBLK01. The sequence goes on along the minus strand of DATBLK010000153.1, from coordinate 516 downwards.
GCCGTGCCCAGCACCGTCGCCTCCTCGCCGAAGGCTCCGATGTAGAACCCGATGCGCCCCTGTCGCTGGAGGGCGACCATCCGCTCGTCGAGCTGCCGCGACAGAAGCATCCAGCGGTAGAGCGCCAGCGTCTCGCCATCGGGGAGCGGCACCGCGGCCGGGTCGGCGCCGCCGTCGTCGCGGAGCACGCGCTGGAGGGGCCAGGCGCCGTCCACCGCGCTCCCCTCGGGCGCCTCGGCCGGCTCGGCCTCGCCTGCCCCGCGGAGGCTGCGCAGGTCGGCGACGTCAGACGGACGGCGCATGGGCCTCTCCCTCCTCCGGCATCCCGCCGCGCCGCCCGCCGACCTCGCCGCGCAGGAAGAGCTCCGCGGCGCGGTAGCTCGATCGGACCAGCGGACCCGCCGCCACGTAGCGGAACCCGAGCCGCTCGCCCTCGGCGCGGTACTCGCGGAAGCGGTCGGGCGAGACCCACTCGGCCACCGGCAGGTGCCAGGCGGACGGGCGGAGGTACTGCCC
>DATBLK010000135.1:0-39363 GCA_036555405.1 Anaeromyxobacteraceae bacterium | reverse complement strand
GTCGGTCCCCATGGAGCCGATGGGCTCGGTGCCGTCGGTGGCCATGGGGTTCACGATGATGCGGACGTCCTCGGCGGTGTATCCGAAGACCTCCTGGCGACGCAGCACCGTCTCGTGGTCGGGCTCGTGGACCCGCGGCGGCGGCGGCAGGTCCTCGAGCGCCACCAGCCCCTGGGAGAGCCAGAGGGCGTAGGGCTTCTCCGCCGCCAGCCGGGACTTGAGATCGTCGTCGGAGCCGATGCGCCGCTCGGAGGTGTCCACCAGGAACATCCGCCCCGGCTGCAGCCGCCCCTTGGCCAGCCCCCGGTCGGCGGGGACGTCGAGGACGCCCACCTCGGACGCGAGGACCACGAGGCCGTCCTTGGTGACGTAGTAGCGCGAGGGCCGGAGGCCGTTGCGGTCGAGGGTCGCTCCGATGCGCACGCCGTCGGTGAAGGCGATCGAGGCCGGCCCGTCCCAGGGCTCCATCAGGCAGGAGTGGTACTCGTAGAAGGCCTTCTTCTCCGCCGACATCGACTCGTGCCGCCCGTAGGGCTCCGGCACCATCATCATCAGGGCGTGCGCCAGCGTCCGGCCCCCGAGGTGGAGGAGCTCGAGGACGTTGTCGAACATCGCCGAGTCGGAGCCCTCGAGGTCGATGACGGTGAGGATCTTCTTGAGGTCGTCGCCGAAGAGCGGGGACCGCACCATCGACTGGCGGGCGTGCATCCAGTTGATGTTGCCCCGCAGGGTGTTGATCTCGCCGTTGTGCGAGATGTAGCGGTAGGGGTGGGCGCGCGACCAGGAGGGGAAGGTGTTGGTGGAGAAGCGCGAGTGGACCATGGCGATGGCGCTCTCCAGCGCCGGGTCGGCGAGGTCCGGGTAGAACTGCGTGAGCTGCGAGGCGTTCAGCATCCCCTTGTAGACGATGGTGCGCGCCGAGAGGCTGGGGACGTAGAAGTGGCTCCGCTGCGGGATGGTGGAACGGGAGATCGCCTTCTCCGCCAGGCGCCGCGCCGCGTAGAGGCGCCGCTCGAAGGCCAGCTCGTCCTCCAGCGCCTCGGGCCGGCCCAGGAAGACCTGGCGGATGACCGGCTGGGCGGCGCGGGCGGTGGAGCCGAGCGAGGCGCCGTCGACCGGGACGTCGCGCCAGCCGAGGAGCGGGAGCCCCTCCTCGCCCAGCACCCGCTCGAAGGCGCGGAGGCAGGCGTCGCGGCTCTCCGCCGCCTGCGGGAGGAAGACCATGCCCGCGGCGTACCGGGCCGGGCCGGGGAGGCGCACCCCGGCCTGGCCCGCCGCCTTCTCGAGGAAGGCGTGCGGAGTCTGGAGGAGAAGTCCGGCGCCGTCGCCGGTGTTCTTCTCGGCGCCCACCGCGCCGCGGTGCTCCAGGTTCAGGAGCACGGCGAGCGCGTCGCGGACGATGGCGTGCGAGCGGCGCCCCTGGATGTCGGCGACGAAGCCGAAGCCGCAGGCGTCGTGCTCGTGGCGCGGGTGGTAGAGGCCCTGGGGAGGGGGGAGGCCTGGCTCTGTCATCGCGACTTCGGTCCTTGGTCTTCTGGGGGAGGGGTCGGGGCTCGGGTTCGCGGGCACTAGCGGTCCCGCAGCGCCGGGGAGCGCTTTCGACGCTCTACCCGCCGCCTGGCCTCGAGCAGCACGCAACCGGACATGGGCTGTCCAGTTTGTCCGATCGGGTATGTGGGGTCAACAGCCACCCCTGGCGCGTCCTCGACCCCCGGGCGCGGCCGCGGCCGGAGCCGCCATCCGCGAACTGCCTTCCGCCGCCGGGCTTTCCAGTCCGACCGGTCCGGCGTGTCCATTGCACGAGCCGGGAGGGCGGGGCCGAGGTCCCGATCCCGGTCTCGGACCCCGCACCCAAGGAGATCCAGATGACGCGCCGCCTCCATCCCGCGCTCGGCCTCGCCGCCGCCGCGCTCCTCGCCGCCTGCGGCCAGAACGCCGCCGGCGACCCCTACGCCGACGCCACCCCCGACGCCGCCGGCCTGGTCCTCGAGACCTCCGGCTCGCCCAACGACGGCCTGGCGCTCGCCGGCGCCGACGGCCCGGCGCCCACCGCCACCGCCGCCGCGGCGCTCGCCGCCTGCCAGCCGTACCAGTGGTTCTGCGGCATCCAGCAGGGGATCGCCGGCCTCAACACCTACGTCCGGGCGCTGGTGGGGCCGGTGGAGCAGATGGTGAAGCTGCCGTACACCTCCCCGGCGCCGGACGTCCGCGTCTACGGCCCCATCGACGTGGCCGGAGTCGGCACCTTCAAGCTCACCGTGAAGAAGGCGAGCGACGCCCTCTACCGCTGGAAGCTCGAGGCGAAGAAGCTGGGCGCTCCCGACGCCGACTACCAGATCGTCCTCGCGGGCCAGATGGTGCCGGGCCTCCTGCCCCACCGCGGCCACGGCTTGATCGGCATCGACCTCGACGCCCTGGCCTCGGCGCTGAACCCGGCCGCGCCCGGCGCTCCGGTCTTCAAGGGCGCGGGGAAGATCCTGGCCGGCTTCGCCCACGTCGGCGACCAGAAGGCCGTCGCCTACCTGCTCAAGGGCTTCGTCCCCGACGTCACCGCCGCCGGCGCCTCGCCCATCGACCTCGCCTTCGTGGGCCACAAGCTCGCCGACGGCAGGACCCGCGTCCGGCTCGCCGGGCAGCAGGACTTCGTCACCACCACCGCGGCGGTCGAGACGCTCATCTCCCGCGCCGGCTGGTGGCCGGGCAAGGGCGGCCGCGCCGCGGTAGCCATCGGCGGCGGCGACCTGCCCGCCGGGCACGTCTTCCTCGCCCTCTCCTGCTTCAACGCCGCCGAGAGCGAGGTCTACCGCGACCTGTTCGACTGCACGCTCGCCGGCTGCTCGCCGGTGCCCGAGGCGAACCTCCCCGACCCGGCCTACCGCGTCGGCACCCCGGCGCTCTGCGCCCTGGGCACCGACCTCCACGACGAGAACAGCCCGCCGCCGGAGACGGCGAAGGACAGCACCGCCTCCGAGCCGGGCGCGCCGGCGACGCCCGACGCCCCCCCGGCCGACTTCACGTCGCTGAAGTTCTAGAAGACGCCCCTCACCCGCGAGCGAACGCGGGCGATGGCGAGTCGCCCTCTCCCCGGCCGGGTCCGGGGAGAGGGCACGCGAGTGCCGCCTCCCGCCGGCGGAGCGGGGGGCGTTCACTCCCCGACGACGAACAGCCGGCCGGCGTTCTGGGCGTAGACGCGTCCCTCCGGCCCCATGGACAGGGGGGTGTAGGCGGCGCCGAGCGCCTGCATGAGGAAGATCCTCTCCTTCCACGCCGTGAGCACCCCCGTCCCCCCCTGGGCGATGGAGTAGAGGAAGCCGTCCTCGGCGATGGCGTGGACCGTCCCCGCCGCGTCCACCACCGGCGCGTTGATGCACCACTCGAAGCCGGCGGGGTGGTCGGGGTCCGCCTGGCAGACGACCGCGCCGCCCGCGGACCGCTGGCACCGCTGGTCGTTCACGTTCTGGAACTTCCACTCGACGACGGCCAGGCTGGGGTCGAGCTGCGCGACGTAGAACGGCCCCGGCGGGCCGCCGGAGGGAGCGCAGACCGGGTCGCTGCCGCCGCAGTAGAGGCCCGCCCCGCTGGTGTAGTCGTTGTCCTTGACGACCACGGAGTAGGTGCCGCCGTGGACCCAGACCGCCGGGGTCACGTCCCAGCCGAAGTCGTAGGCGGCCCGGAACGTCCCGTCCGAGCCGAACGCGAGGAGGTGGCCCCGGTTCCCGTTGTAGCGCGTGTAGGCGCCGTAGAGGACGCCGCCGTCGGGGAGCGCCACCGGCGAGGAGGAGGACCGGTCGAGGACGCGCGCCGCCGGCGCGTCGTTGGTCGCCGGGTCGCGCCCGTCCGGCGGCGTTCCCAGGCGGCAGGCATTGGGCGTCGGCGGCGCGAGCGAGGTGCCGATGGGCACGGCGACGCCGCAGCCGTCGGCGACCAGGCCGCGGAGCGAGCGGTGCCACCGCGGCGTGAGGTCGGGGTTTGCGGCCACCAGGTAGGAGTGCCGGTCGGCGAGGTGGGCCCGGCTCACCGTGAAGATGGTGCCGTCCGGGGCCACCGCGGGCGCGACGTTGACCCCGGGCCGCTGTGCGCCGCAGGGGCCGGTGGGCGCGGTCGCGGAAGGGCTGGGCGGCCAGGGCAGGTCCGCGGTCGCGAAAGCGAACTGGCAGGTGAGGGCGGCCGCCGGCGGCGCGGTGGGCACCAGCGCCGCGTAGTCCGCCGTCGAGGCGACCCCGTCCGGCGTCACCCTCACGAGCCAGCCGCCGAGCGCGTCGACCTGCCAGGGATCGGCGGCCGCCGGGTCGAGCCGGATGGCGTTGTAGAGGAGGTTGCCCTGCGCGTCCGCGGCGAGCGGACCGGCGACGTAGGTGCTCGGGTCCCCGGCGAACGGGTCGACGTGCGCCACCGTCTCGCCGGCCGTCTTGTCGAGCGCCCAGACCGAGCCGCCGGCGCCCGGGAGGTAGATGCGGCCGTTCGCCAGCGCCGGCTGGAAGACCGGCTCCCAGCCGCCGAGGGCCGCGCCCGAGGGCTCCGGCTTCCAGTCGCTGGTCGCGACCCAGTACACGACCGGGCCGAAGCTCTCCCAGCGGAGGCGCGCCACCCCCCAGGTCTTCCTTCCCCAGGCGGCCGGCCCGCAGGGCGCCGGCGTTCCGGAGCCGGGCGGCGAGCAGGGCGTCCAGGTGCCGGCCTGGAAGGCGACGTAGACGTCGGGCCCGTCGGTGAGGGGCGCCGGGTAGTGGACGAGGAGGCTCCCTCCCGTCTCGGCCTGCTCGGCGGCGACGAAGGGGTCGAGGCCGAGGTCCAGGTGGAGGCTGGAGAGCGACTGGGCGACCACGCTCGCCATGCCGCCGTGGCCCGAGCCGCCGCCCCACTGCGACCAGAAGGGCGTGTCGCTGGCGGGCGGCGGCGGCTCCGCCTTCGTGCAGGCGCCGGCGAGCAGGGAGAGGGCGGCGGCGAGGGCGGGGAGGAGGCGGGGCATGCAGGGCCGATGAGACCACGGCCGCGAACGCGACCGCGACCCCCCGAACGCGACGTCGGCCGCCGACCCCTCGGAGCCCCTCGGACGGGCGCACGGCTACCCGAGCAGCTCCCCCAGCGCCGCCGCCAGCCGCTGGTAGTCCCCGAGGTCGTTGTAGAGCTGCGCCGAGATGCGCAGGAGGCGGCGGGGAGGCGCGGGCCAGGGGACGACCGGCACCTCGATCCCGAAGCGCTCGAGGAGGGCGTCCTGCAGCGCGTCCTGGTAGAGCGGCGAGCGCGGCGCGGCGGGCGTCCCGTCCGGAAGGCGCAGGGCCGCCAGCGAGCCGACCATCGAGTCCGGCGCCGGCGGCGCGGCGCCGAGCGCCGAAGCGAGCAGGGCCCGCGCCTCGAGGGCCAGCGCCCGGTTCCGGCGCATGACCTCGGGCCAGCCGCCCGGCAGGAGCGAGCCCATGAAGCGCAGCGCCGCGGGGATGGAGAGCACCGCGGTGGGGTCGGTCGTCCCCACCCAGTCGAACTCGACGAGGAAGCGGGACCGGTCGGCGCGCGGCGAGTTGGCGCCGTGCGAGATCACCGCCGGCCGGACCGCCGCCTGCAGCTCGCGCCGCACGTGCAGGAAGCCCGCGCCCTTGGGCGCACAGAGCCACTTGTGGCAGTTCCCGGCGTAGTAGCTCGCGCCCACGGACGCGAGATCGAGCGGCACCATGCCGGGCGCGTGCGCGCCGTCGACGAGCACCGGCACGCCCCGGCCCTCGAGGGCGCGCACGATGCGCGCCACGGGCAGGACCAGGCCCGTCGGGCTGGCGACGTGGTCGACGAGCGCGAGCCGCGTCCGCGGGGAGGCGGCGCGCAGCACCGCCTCCACCGCCTCCTCCTCGCTCGCCAGGGGGAAGGGAACCGCGGCGAGGACCAGCCGGGCGCCGCTCCGGGCGGCGGCGTGGCGCAGGACGTTCAGGCAGGCGTTGTAGCCCTGGTCGAGCGCCAGCAGCTCGTGCCCGGGGGCGAGGTCGAGGGAGCGCACCACGGCGTTCACGGCGGTGGTGGCGTTCGGGACGAAGGCGAGGTCCCGGGGCTCGGCGCCGAGGAAGGCCGCGAGCTCCTCCCGCACCTGGTCGAGCCTTCCCTCGAGCTCGCGCGCCAGGTAGCGCACCGGCTCGGCCTCCAGCCGCTCCCGCTCCCGCTGCTGCGCCTCCTGGACCGGGCGCGGGCAGGCGCCGAAGGAGCCGTGGTTCAGGAAGGTGACGGCGGGGTCGAGGGTGAAGTGGCGAAGGAGGGGAGAGGGCACGGGCGGGAGATGGTAGCTCGACGCTCCTCGCGGCCGAAGCCGCGCCCGCGAGTTATCCTCGGGGCGCCGGAGGACCGGGACGCATGGACGAGACGCTGACCGCCTTGATCCGCCAGCTCGACCTCGAGCCGCTCGAGGTGAACCTGTTCCGGGGGCAATCGAAGGACGTGGGCACGCCCAGGGTCTACGGCGGCCAGGTGATCGGCCAGGCGCTCGTCGCCGCCGAGCGCACCGTCGACGGCCGCATGCCGCACTCCCTGCACGCGTACTTCCTCCTCCCGGGCGACGTCGGCGCGCCCATCGTCTACCAGGTGGACCGCATCCGCGACGGGCGGAGCTTCTCCGCCCGCCGGGTCCAGGCGATCCAGCACGGGCGACCCATCCTCTCGATGATCGCCTCGTTCCAGAAGGACGAGGCCGGCCTCGAGCACGCCGCGCCGATGCCCGAGGTGCCCCCGCCCGAGGCCCTCGCCCCCTGGGCCGAGCTGCACCGGCGCTGGCTCGCCGAGGCCGGCCGGGCACCCCCGGGCGTCGCGGAGGCCCTGCGCGCCCCCGGGGCGTTCGAGTTCCGGCCGGTCGAGCCGCAGAACCCGCTCCTGCCCGCGCCGGCCGAGCCCCGCCGGGCCTTCTGGTTTCGCTCGGTCGACCGCATCCCCGACGACCCGCAGCTGCACCGCTGCCTGCTGGCGTACGCGTCCGACTACGGCCTGGTGGGCACGGCGCTGCTTCCGCACGGGAAGAGCTGGTACCAGCCGTCGGTGGTCGTCGCCTCGATCGACCACGCGCTCTGGTTCCACCGCGCGGCGCGGATCGACGAGTGGCTCCTCTACTCGATGGACTCGCCGTCGGCGCAGGGGGCGCGCGGCCTCGCGCGCGGGCTCGTCCACGACCGCGCGGGCCGCCTGGTGGCGAGCGTGGCCCAGGAGGGCCTGATGCGCGAGGTGGGCGTCCCGCCGTCGCAGGCGTGACGGGTCGCGGAGCCCCCCTTCCCCCCGGTGCGGGAGCCTGTCGGTCCCTCCTGCTACGCTCGGCGCGCACGCTGGAGGAAACGAGCGTTGACCCCCACCGCCGTCGCCGCCGCCCTCGCCCTCGCCGCCGCGCTCGGCGCGCTCGCGGCCGCCCTGGCGCTCCGCGGGCGCGCCCGGGCCGCCGCCGAGGCCACGCGGCTCGCCGGCGACGCCGACCGGCGCGTCCTCGAGGCCCGGCTCGCCGAGCGCGACCGCGAGGTGGAGGGGCTCCGGGTGGAGCGCGCCCAGCGCGAGGAGGCGGCGGCGCACGCGGCGCGCGAGGCCCGCGCCGAGTCGGAGCGGCGCGCGGCGCTCGAGGCCCGCCTCGAGGAGGAGCGCCGCGCCGCCGCGGAGAAGGGAGCGCTTCTCGACACGGCGCAGGCTCGCCTCGGCGACGCCTTCCGCGCCCTCTCCTCCGAGGTGCTCCAGGCGCAGGCGGGCCAGCTCCTCGAGATGGCGAAGGGCGCGATGGAGGGGCTTCACGAGGTGGCCCGAGGCGACCTCGGCCGGCGCCAGGAGGCCATCGCCGCCCTCGTCGCCCCGGTGCAGGAGAGCGTGTCCCGCCTGGGGGAGCGGCTCGGCGAGCTCGAGCGGGCCCGCGTGGGCGCCTACGCCGCGCTCCAGGAGCAGGTCCGCTCCCTCGGCGAGGCCCAGGGTGTGCTCCGCCTGGAGGCCTCGCGCCTCGTCCAGGCCCTCCGGGCTCCCCAGGTCCGCGGCCGCTGGGGCGAGGTGCAGCTCCGCCGGGTCGTCGAGCTCGCCGGGATGCAGGCCCACTGCGACTTCGACGAGCAGGAGCCGCTCGCCGGCGGGAGGCTCCGGCCCGACCTCGTCGTCCGGCTCCCCGGCGGGAAGTCCGTCGCCGTCGACGCCAAGGCCCCCCTGGCCGCCTACCTCGAAGCCGTCGACGCGCTCGACGACGCCGTGCGCCGCGCCCGGCTCGCGGAACACGCGCGCCAGATCCGGACCCACGTCGACCGGCTGGCGAGCAAGGGATACCAGCAGCACCTGCCCCAGACGCCCGAGTTCGTGGTCCTCTTCCTCCCCGGCGAGAGCTTCTTCGCCGCCGCGCTGGAGCAGGACCCGACGCTCATCGAGACCGCCGCCGCCGCCGGCGTGGTGCTGGCCACGCCGACGACGCTCATCGCCCTCCTCAAGGCGGTGGCCTACGGGTGGCGGCAGGAGGCGGTGGCCGAGGGGGCGCGCCAGGTGAGCGCGCTCGGCGCCGAGCTCTTCGATCGCCTGGCGACCCTCGGCGGCCACGCCTCGAGGCTCGGCCGCGAGCTCTCGGGCGCCGTGCTCGCCTACAACGACCTCGTCGGGTCGCTGGAGGCGCGGGTCCTCGTGTCGGCGCGCCGCCTGAGGGACCTCGGCGCCGCGCCGGCATCGGCCCAGATCGCGGTCGTCCAGCCGGTCGACGAGGCGCCGCGCCACGTCCGCGCGCCGGAGCTCCAGGGGAGCACCGAGGCGGCCTGATCGGCGTCCAGCCGGCCGCCCCAACACCGCGAATTTTGCGCTGTTCCGGGAAGTCCCGGCGATCCTTGCGGCCCCGTGCAGCGCTCACCCGCCCCCGCCGCCGGGGGATTGCTTTGGATCACGCGCGCTTCCGGGGGGCCCCTGGAGGCACGGCCCTTGCGATGGGGGGTCGCGAAACCGGGAGGAGCCTCACGTGAGCGCCAACAGCACGACCGCCGCCGCACGTCCCGCGGCGATTCCCGACGCCCGGCCGGCCGGGAGCCGCGAGGTGCGGCAGACCGCCTCGCTGGTCGCCGGCGCCGTGGCGCTCGGCGGGGTCCTCCAGGTCTTCATCGAGCCGGGTCCCCGGGCGCTCGTCGTGGGCGCGGCGGCGGCCGGGGCCTTCGTCTTCGTCCTCTCGCAGGTCGCCCCGGGCCGCTGGCGCGAGACCCTTTCCAGCTTCCGCTTCACCGCCACGCTCCTCATCGCCCTCTCCCTCTGCGCCGTCCTCGGCACCCTCGTGCTCCAGAACCGGCCCATGGCCTTCTACGAGCGCGAGTACGGGCCGGCGGGCTCGCTCGTCGTGGCGATGCGGCTCGACGACATCTTCCACAGCCTCTGGTTCGCCGGCCTCATCGCCCTCTTCTTCGCCGCGGTGCTGAACTCGGCGCTCCTCCGCTGGCCGGTGAGGGTCCGCACCGCCGGCTTCTTCACCTGCCACCTCGGCCTCCTCACCTCGCTCGTGGGCGCCGGCGCCTCGGCGGCCTGGGCGGTGCGCGGCCGCGTCGACCTCCACGCAGGCGGCGAGACGGCCAGGCACGTGGCGGTCACCCGGAACGGCGTGCCCACCGGAGAGATGGTCCCGCTGGGGTTCGACCTCCGGCTCGACCGGTTCGACCTGGTGCGCTACACGCCCGAGTTCCGCATCGGCTACTACGACCTCACCGGCCCCGAGGCGCGCCTGAAGGCCAGCTTCGACCCGGAGCCGGGCGTGAAGCACCTCCTGCCGGGCGGCGACTCGTTCCGCATCCAGAAGCTCTACCCCGACGCGAGGTCGCGCGTCGTCGCCGTGCCCGGCCCGAACGGCCCGCCGGCCCAGCACGTCGTCCTGGCAGGCGAGGAGCGCTGGCTCTTCCCCGGCGACCGTTTCGACGGCCCCGGCGGCGTGGCGGTGGTCTTCGGCGAAGGGCTGCCGGCTGCACCCCCGGCGCAGACCGCGATCCTGGTGTCGGCGACCGAGCGCAGGGTGGTGGTGCGGCGCTCCGACGGCGAGCGCACCTTCGATCTCCGGGAGGGTCTCGACCTCGCCGAGGGGCTCGTCCGCTTCGGACCCGCCATCCCCAGCGCCCAGCGGCGCGGCGAGCTCGCAAGCGCCTCCGACCAGATGCGGAACCCCGCCGCGGTGCTCGAGGTCACCGTCGACGGCGAGCCGCGCGAGACCGGCGTCATGCTCGCGGCCCGCCAGGACCACGTGCGCACCCGGAGCGGGGCGCTGGTCTTCGAGCGGCGCGAGGACGAGGTGAAGGCCTACGTCTCGCAGGTGACGACCTCGCGCGACGGCGCCCGGCAGCAGGCCCGCATCGCGGTGAACGACCCGCTCAGCGTCGGCGGCTGGACCTTCTACCAGGTGAACTACGACCCCAAGGACCCGAGCTACTCGGGCCTCGAGGCGGTGCGGGACCCCGGCGTGCCCTGGGTCTTCCTCGGCTTCGGGCTCATCACCGCGGGCGTCGCCTACATGTTCTACGTCGAGACGCGGCTGAAGCGGGCCAAGGCCCAGGCCTAGAGGGAGTCGAGATGTTCTACATCCTCGCCGAGCACCCCTGGTTCGTCGCCACCAGCGCCGCCTACGCGGCGGCCATGGGGCTCTACGCCGCCGCCTGGCGCTCCACCCGCGAGATCGTGGGGCGCATCGCCACCGGCCTGATGGCGGCCGCCATCGCCCTCAACGCCTCGCTCATCGTCGGGCGCTGGATCCAGGCCGACCGGGCCCCCTTCAAGTCGCTCTTCGAGTCGCTGGTCTTCTTCTCCTTCACCATGGGCGTCGTCTACCTGGCGATGGAGAAGCTCTACCGGACGCGCGTCTTCGGCGCCCTGGCGGCGATGGGGTCGTTCCTGGGGCTGGCCTACGCGGTGGCGAAGTGGGACGCCGAGATCGTGAAGCTCCCGCCGGCGCTGCAGAGCGGCTGGTTCGTGCCCCACGTCGTCGTCTACTTCATCGGCTACGGGGCCGCCTTCTTCGCCACCGTGGTGGCGGCGGTGCAGCTCCTGGCGGGGCACGTGCCCTGGGTCCGGCGGATGCTCACCCTGCGCGCCGGGACGATGCTCTCGGGCCGCGCCCTTGACCTCGAGCAGATCACCTACGACGCCGTCAAGTTCGGGTTCACGATGCTCACCGTGGGCCTGCTGGTGGGCTCGGTGTGGGCCAAGAGCGCCTGGGGCGACTACTGGGTGTGGGACCCCAAGGAGAACTGGTCCCTCGTCACCTGGCTCGTCTACGGAGCCTACCTGCACCTCCGCCGCGTGAAGGGCTGGCGCGGCGACCGCGCCGCCTGGCTCGCGCTCGCCGGATTCGGCGTGGTGATGTTCACCTACCTGGGCATGGAGATGCTCCCCACCGCCAAGGCGAGCGCCCACGTCTACACCTCGCAGTAGACCCCTCGCCCCCGCGGCCGGAGCCGCGGCCGCGACCGTTCCCGCGATCCGCCATCCGGTTTCCGGTCGACCCGCTCGCCGGCGACCCGTTCCCCGCCGGCGCCCGGTCGATTAGGCTCCGGCCCATGGGCCGCGCCGCCGCCTTCGCCCTTCTGGGGCTCGTCCTGGCCGCGCCCTGCGGCGCCCGCGCCGTCGAGGGCTCCGAGGTGTACCGGAGGAAGTGCGCGCACTGCCACGGCGCCGACGGGCGCGGTGGCCCGAGGAAGCTCCGCCCGCTCGCCGACCCCGAGGTCCAGGCCATGAGCGACGCCGAGCTCTTCGACGTGGTGGCGAAGGGAACGCGCGACCGCCGCATGCCCGGCTTCCGCGGCAAGCTCGCCGACGACGAGCTCCGCGCCGCCATCGCCTTCGTGCGGGCGATGGCCCCTTCCGCCCCCTGAGGCGCCCGCGCGGCGTGGAGGCCGGCGAGGCGGTGGGACCTGCGAGGCGCGATCGGGCGCCGGGTCAGCCGCCCTCGCCCGCGGGGCCCGGCGGCGGGGCCGCGCCCTCGGCCTGCCGGCGCGCGGCCAGGAAGCCCCCGAGCTGCGCGTCCTCCCACATGTGGTCCTCGATCCAGGCCGGCACCTGGCTGGCGATGAGCCCCCTCAGCCCGGGCCCGAGCCGGGCCTCCCGCAGCGCGGTGACGACGAACTCCAGCTCCTCCCGCAAGGCGTCGTGCGCCGCGCGGTGCCGCCTGCGCCACGGGTAGCGCCACGCCTCCATCAGCTCCTCCTCGAACCGGAAGTGGTCCTCGAGGGCGCCGGCCAGCTGCTCGACGAGCCGGCGCAGAGCCGGGGTGGGCTCGGGACAGGCCTGCGCCTCGGCGAGGGTCCGCTCGAACAGCGGGAGGACCCGGCGGTGGCTCTCGTCCAGCTCGGCGAAGCCGACCGAGAGACGGTAGCCGGTCCTGAGCCACATGGCCCGCTCCTTACTCGCCTCCGCCCCACTCGCCTCCGCCCCACTCGCCTCCGCCCCGCTCGCCTCCGCCCCGCTCGCCTCCCCGCGGGGCTCCACCCCGCGGGCTCCCGCTCCAAGTAGTGGAGCCGGCGGGAAGGAGCAATAGGGGACGGCCGGGATGCGGGCGTGAGGAAAACGAGGAATCGCGCCCCGGGCAAACACCCGAGGTCCCTCGCACCTGCGCCGCCGGGTCGCTACGCCGCCCCGGCCTCGGGCGCCGCCGGCAGGGGCTCCGCCATCCCGGCCTGGAAGCGCCCCTCGAGGATGGGCACCGCGATCTTCACCAGGAGCGTGTAGATGAGGAAGCCGATGCCGAAGACCCCGGCGGCCACCATCCACTCGGTCATCGTGGGAGTGTACTCGTAGATCTCGCCCAGGGTGTCGGGGGTCATCCCCGGGATGACGAGCCCCATGCCCTTCTCGATGAAGACGCCGGCGAAGATGAGGCCGCAGCCGAGGTTCAGGGTCACCGGGTTCCGCCGGCTCCGGGGAATGACGAAGAGCAGGAAGGCGGCGACGCTGCAGGCGACGGCGATCCAGGCGAAGGGCGCCACCGCGCGGTGGCCGTGGAGGCCGAAGTACAGGTACTGGGTGAAGACCACGTGCTCGGTGCCCGAGTAGAACTCCTTGAAGATCTCGGCGCCCAGCAGGAAGAGGTTGAAGAACATCGCGTAGGCCATGAGCTCCGCGACCTTGGAGATGGCCTCGTCGCTGATGGGGAACCGGGTGGTCCTCCGCAGCACCTGGAAGAGGACCAGGAGGATGGCCGGCCCCGAGCAGAAGGCGCTGGCGATGAAGCGGGGCGCCAGGATGGAGGCGTTCCAGTAGGGCCGCGCCGCCATGCCGTTGTAGAGGAACGCGGTCACGGTGTGGATGCCCACCGCCCAGGGGATGGAGAGGAGCACCAGGGGGACGACGACCATCCGGTTGTACTCCTGGCCGTGGAAGAGCTTGTAGAGGATGTGGACCACCACCGTGGCGTTGATGAGCAGGTAACCGTTCAGCACCACCGCGTCCCACACCAGCATCGAGTAGGGGAAGTTCGGCGAGCCGACGAACGGGAAGATGTGCCAGAGGTTGAGGGGGCTGCCGGTGTCCACCAGGATGTAGAGCAGGCACATCACCAGCGCCGAGATGGCGAGCATCTCGCCCAGCACCACCACCTCCTTGATGGGCTTCCACTGGTAGACGTAGGCGGGCACGACCAGGAGCACCGCGGCGGCCGCCACGCCCACCAGGAAGGTGAAGTTCCCGATGTAGAAGCCCCAGGAGACCTGGTCGCGCATGCTGGTGGCGATGAGGCCGCGCGAGGACTGCCGGGCGTAGCCGGCGAGCCCCACGGCGATCATGAGGCCGAGGAGGGCGAGCCAGGCGTAGTACCAGCGGCTCCCGCGGGAGACGAGGCGCCAGCAGCCCTTCAGGAAGGTGAGCATCGGGGTCCCTCGTCAGGTCGCGTAGAAGTAGTAGAAGTGCGGGCGGGTGTTCAGCTCCTCCTTGAAGACGAAGACCCGCTTCTGGTCCATCACGTAGCGGATCTCCGACCCCGCATCGAGGATGTTCCCGAACTTCCGCGCGCCCACCGGGCAGATCTCGACGCAGGCCGGGTAGCGGCCGGCCCGGGTGCGCTGGATGCAGAAGGTGCACTTCTCCACGACGCCCTTGGGCCGCACCCGGTTGCCGAGGACGTGGATGTTCGGGTTCACCTCCTCGGGGGCGATGGAGGGCGTGGTCCAGTTGAAGTGGCGGGCGCCGTAGGGGCAGGCGGCCATGCAGCAGCGGCAGCCCAGGCACCAGTCGTAGTCGACGACCACGATGCCGTCGGGCTCCTTCCAGGTGGCGGTGACCGGGCAGACCTTCACGCAGGGAGGGTTCCGGCACTGCTGGCACTGCACCGGCATGTAGAACTTGCCGGGGCGCGGCACCTGCTCGGCCTCGTAGTAGACGTCCGACTCCATGACGTCGACGCCCCGCGCCTTGTCCATCTCCAGCACCCGGATCCAGTGGATCTGCGGGTCGCGCGACTGGTTGTTCTCCGTCACGCAGGCGTAGACGCAGCGGCGGCAGCCGATGCAGCGCGAGAGGTCCAGGCCGTAGGCGAACTCCACGCCCGGCCGCGGCGCCATGTTCGAGACCTTGAAGCCCTTGTCGCCGAAGCGCTTCCGGTGATCGCGCTCGACGCGCGCCAGGAGCTTCGCCACGTCGTCGCGGGAGAGCTCCCGGAAGTGGCGCCGCAGCATCCCCTCGACGTCGCAGGCGGTGAGGGCCGCCGCCGCCGCCGCTCCGGCCGCGGTGCGCAGGAAGTCGCGGCGGGAGAGGTCCGACGCCTCCGCGGCCGCCTCTCCCGGAGCGCCGCCCTGCAGGACCGGAAGGCTCTTCCTCATCGGGCTTCCTCGGGGCGGCGCGGCCGCGGCTCGGGCTTCGTGGGCGTGGGGATGGGGCGCTGGACCAGCACGCCGCTCAGGTCCTTCGTCTCCACCCCCGTGAAGCGCGGGGCGTGCGGGTTGTGGCAGTGCACGCACAGGAAGTAGGTCTTCTTCCCGTCCCACATCCCCACGCGCTTGCCGTGCACGCCGACCCTCCAGTCGCGGAACTTGTCCCCGTGGCACTGGCCGCAGAGCCGGTAGGACTCGGCGAAGGGGACCGGGTCGCCGTTCGTGAGGTGGAGGACGTCGCGGTTGGCGTTGTCGTGGCAGTCGAGGCACCAGCGGGCGCCGTGGTGCAGCGGCTGGACCTCGTCGTGGAAGCCGAGCTCCCGCCTCGCGGGGTTGCCGGGCGCCTTGTGGCACTGGGTGCACGGGAAGAGCCCGAGCTCGAAGGGCGGCGCCGGCGTCTCGAACTGGGCCGGCGGCGCTTCCGGCGGCGAGAGCGGCGGCGCTCCCGCGCCCTTCGGCTCCGGCGCCCCGGCCAGGGCAGCCGCCGCGGCCGAAGCCGCCAGCGCCCCGAGACCCCAGCGGACGATCCTCGGCATGTCTCGATCCTCCACGAACCCCGCCAACCGCGTCCCGACTTCTGTGCATGGGGCGATCCAGCCGTGCCAGCGGGCTTTTTCCCCTGGCGGAGGGGGCCCCTGTCGCCCGGGGCGCGCAACGCTTGCCGCGCGCGCGCCGCGCTCCGCGCAATGTTGGCGCGAGCCGTCAGCGCGCCAGGTCGGCCGCCTCCCGACGCCGCTGTCCGCGCGCGCTGCGGTACTCCTTCAGCTTGTACTGGATCTTCCGCACCGAGACGCCCAGCACCTGCGCCGCCTTCGCGGTGGAGCCGCCCACCTCGTCGAGCGTCCGGAGGATGGCCTCGCGCTCGATGTCCTGCAGGCTGGCGCCCGGGATGAGACCCCTGGCGGCGTCCTCGTCGCCCCTGCCCTGGATCGCGGGCGCGAGGTGGCGGGCCGCGATCTCCCCGCCCTCGCAGTGCGCCTCCGCCCGTTCCACGGCGCGCTCGAGCTCCAGGACGTTGCCGGGCCAGTCGTGGGCGCGGAGCGCCGAGAGCGCGCCCTGCGACACGGCGCGGGGCGCCTGGCCCGGCGCGCGCGGCGCGAGCTCGAGGAAGTGCTCCACCAGCGCCGGGATGTCGCCCTTGCGCCCCCGGAGCGGCGGGAGCTCCACCTGCACCACCGACAGCCGGTAGTAGAGGTCGCGGCGCATGCGCCCGGCGCGGACCTCGCCGGCGAGGTCCCGCGAGGTCGAGGCCACGACGCGCACGTCGGTGCGCAGGATCTCGCGCCCGCCGGCCCGCTCGTACTCGCCGTGCTGCAGGAGGCGCAGCAGCCTCACTTGCAGTCGCGCCGGCATGGCCCCGACCTCGTGGAGGTGGAGCGTCCCCCCGCTCGCCGCCGCCACCGCCCCCTCGGCGCGCGCCGGGGCGTGGGGGAGCGTGCCGGCCTCGCAGCCGAAGAGCTCCGCCTCCAGGAGCGGCTCGCCGGGCCCGGCGCAGCAGACGCGCGCCAGGGGGCGCTCCCGCCGCGGCGAGGCCTCGTGCACCAGCTGGCCGACGAGGGATCGGCCGGTCCCCGGCTCGCCGCAGACCAGCACCGTGGCCTTGGTGGGCGCCGCGCGCCGCACGACCTCCAGCGCGGCGCGCAGCGCCGGCGTCGAGCCGACGAGCGTGTGGCGGCGCCGCACCCGGTCGCGAAGCGCCGCCGCCTCCCGCGCCAGCCAGCGCTTCTCCAGCGCCTTCGCCAGGACCAGGGCCGCCATCGCGGCGGCGACCGGCGCCGAGACCCAGGCGTCCGCTCCCTGGCGCAGCGCCTCCACCGCCGCCTCCTGAAGGTCGGAGGGCGCCGCCACCACCAGCGCGGCGTCGGAGCCGCGCTCCCGCAGGGCCCGAAGCACGGCCGCGCCGTCGCCGGCGGCGCGGAGCACGGCCAGGACGCCGTCGGGCTGGAAGGCGCCGAGGAGCGCCGCCGCCTCGCGGGCCGAGGCGACGTCGGCGGTCTCGTGGGCGCCGAGGAGCGCCGCGCGCAGCCGCAAGCGAGCGACTTGATCGGCGTCTATGACCAGGATGCGCGCCTGGCGCATGCCGGGGCACGGTAGCAAGGTGCGTACCCGCGCTGCGCCCGCGGACCTTCACGCGTCGAGCGAGCTCTCCGGCGGCGGCCGCCGCAAATCCTGCGGGAGTCCCGACCGGGCCAGCGCCGCGCCCGCAGGCCGCGCTAGAGTCCCTCGCCGGAGGTTCCTGACGGTGCGCTTCCGCGGCGGCCGCGCCGAGATCGTCCAGGGCGACATCACCCGGCTGGCGGTCGACGCGATCGTGAACGCCGCGAACCCGTCGCTTCTCGGCGGCGGCGGCGTCGACGGCGCCATCCACCGCGCCGGCGGGCCGGGACTGCTCGCGGAGTGCAAGGGGCTCGGCGGAGCGCGGCCCGGCGAGGCCAGGATGACCGGCGGCCACCGCCTCCCGGCGCGCCACGTGGTCCACGCGGTCGGTCCCGTCTGGCGCGGAGGCGGCTCGGGCGAGCCGGCGCTGCTGGCCCGCTGCTACCGCGAGAGCCTGCGGCTCGCCGCGGAGGCCGGCCTGTCCTCGATCGCCTTCCCGGCCATCTCCACCGGCGTCTACGGCTACCCCATCGAGGAGGCGACGCGCGTGGCGCTGGCGGAGGTGGCGGCCGGCCTGGAGCGCTGGCCCGGCCTGCGCGTCGTGCTCTGCGCCTTCTCGGACGCCGACCGGCGCCTCTACCAGCGCGCCGCGGCCGAGATCCTCGGCCCGCCCGATCCCGGCTGACGGCGCCGCCCGGCCCACCCGATCATGTGACGTCGGTCACGCCGGGGCGGCCGCGCCGCGACGCCGGTCACGCGCGCGGACGTTTCTCCGGTCGTTTGCCGAGGACACATTGCGGGCTTCACCGGATTGGTCGCGGGCCGGCGGGAATCCATTCTCTGCCCAGCGAGGGGAATGGAGAGCCCATGCGATTCCAGCGACTGGCAGCCTTCACGGCAAGTGTTGCACTCCTCGCGGCCTGCGGCCGCTCCGGCGGATCGAGCGGGGCGCAGGGCGATCCGCTCCTCGGTCTTCCCCTGCCCCAGCCGCCGGCGTCGCCGGCGCCGCTCCCGGTCCCGCTGCCCCTGCCGCCGCCGCCCATCGTGCTGCCGGACCTGCCCCCGGTGCTGCCGTCCATCTCTCCCCTGTTCAACCTGGTGGAGCAGGTCCAGGACGTCCTGAATCCCTTCCCGGCGGACATGCGCCCGGGCCCGGTCCCCGCCGTCCCGGACGACCGGCCCCCGACGCCGCCGCTGCCGGACATCGCGCCCTCGGGCCCCTCGACGCTGGTCCTCTACGACGACGCCGGCCCCTACGGCTGGCTGGGCGAGCTCTACGCCATCGCCGCCGGCCACCTGGCCTCGCGCTTCGGGACCTGGGAGGGCAGGCCCGTCGCCGGGTACCAGGCGGGCGACCTGGCCCACTTCAGCGCCGTCGTCTACGTCGGCTCCACCTACGACCAGCCCCTCCCGGCCGCGTTCCTCGACGACGTCCTCGCCGGCAAGAGACCGGTGATCTGGATCTACGACAACATCTGGCAGCTCTCGAACCGGGCGGCGAGCACCGGAGCCGCCACCGGATTCACGCCCTGGTACTTCGACACCAGCACCGTCTCCCGGGTCCTGTACAAGGGCACGGCCCTGACCCGGTATCCCAGCAACCTCTCGGGGATCATGGTCCACAGCGCCATCGACGGGGCGAGGACCAGCGTGCTCGCCTCGGCCGTCCGGGCCGACGGCTCCACCTTCCCCTGGGCGGTGCGGTCCGGGGCCCTCACCTACGTCGGCGAGATCCCCTTCGCCTACATCGACGAGAAGGACCGCTACCTCGCCTTCGCCGACCTGCTCTTCGACGCGCACGCGCCCCAGACGCCGGAGCGGCACCGCGCCCTGGTCCGCATCGAGGACGTCTCGCCGGCCGAGGATCCCGCCTCGATCCGCGCCATCGCGGACTACCTCTGGAGCGAGGGGGTGCCGTTCAGCATCAGCGTCATCCCCTTCTACAAGGACCCCCTGGGCGCCAACAGCGGCGGCGCCCGCGAGGCGTACGGGCTGAGCGACGCGCCCGCCATGGTGAGCGCGCTGAAGTACGCCGTCGGCAAGGGGGCGACCCTGGTCCTCCACGGCTACACCCACCAGTACCGGGACGTGGCCAACCCCTACAACGGCGTCACCGGGGACGACTTCGAGTTCTGGCGGGCCCACATCGACCCGCAGAACAACGTGGTGCTCGACGGGCCGGTCGCGGAGGACTCGGCCGTCTGGGCCGCGGGCCGCGTCGCCGACGGCCTCGCCGCGATGGCGCTGGTCGGGCTGCTCCCGCCCCAGATCTGGAACTACCCGCACTACGCCGGCTCGGGCGTGGACTCCCGCGCCATCGCCTCCCTGATCCCGATGGCCTACCACCGGGGCCTCTACTTCAAGGGCGCGCTCACCGGGCTCCCCGACGACACCACCCGCTTCCTCGGGCAGTTCTTCCCCTACCCGGTGACCGACGTCTACGGCTGGAAGATGATCCCGGAGGACGCCGCCAACTACGAGCCGGAGGCCTACAACAACCACCCGGCGCGCCTCGCGGCGGACGTCGTCGCCAACGCCCAGGCCCAGCTGGTGGTGCGCGACGGGGTGGCGAGCTTCTACTTCCACCCCTTCTACCCGCTGGCGGCGCTCCAGGAGATCGTCACCGGGATCAAGCAGGCCGGCTACACCTTCGTCGGCCCGTTCGATCTCTGAGCGCCCGCCCGCCCCGCCGGAGCCCCATGCGCGTCGAGCTGCGAAGCGCGGGCCTCGCCCTGCTGGCCCTCCTGGCCGGGCCTGCCCCGGCGGGCGCCGGCCCGGGGCCGGCCCCGTCGGCGCGGGCGGGGCACCCGGGCCGCGAGTGGATGGACGAGGGCTACCGCCGGAAGGCGGCGGGCGATCCGGGGGCCGCGGCGCTGGCCTTCCAGCGGGCGCGGGCCGCCGGCTTCGACCGGCAGCGCGTCGACCTGGAGCTCGGCTACCTGGCGCTGCAGCGCGACGACCAGGTCGGGGCGAGGGCCCTCTTCCGGTCGGCGGCGCTGGGCGGGGAGCCGGGCCTGGCCTCGCAGGCCCGGGCCGAGCTGCGCCAGGGCTGGCTTCGCGAGGCGGCCCTGCGGAGGTCCCGGCGCGACTTCGAGGGCGCCCGCATCGCCATCCACGCCGCGCGGCACGCCGGGCTCGACCCGCAGCGAGCCGAGCTCGAGCTCGCCTACCTCGCGATCGCCCGGCAGGAGCAGGACGACGCGCGGGAGCACCTTTCCCGGGCCGAGGCGGGCCCCGATCCGGCCGTGTCCTCCCGGGCCCGCGAGGAGCTGGGCGTCCTCCCCGGCCGCGCCTGGGGGGAGCTCTACTCCGAGGTCTACGCCTGGAACCGCACCTCGGGGGCGAGCCGGACGGCCGACGCCGTCCCGACGGTGCGGATCCGGGCGGGCCGCAGGCTCCGCCTCGACCTGGACCTGAGCGCGTACCTCTACGCCCAGGGCACGCGCGACCTCGCCTCGCGCGGGGCGGCGACGGGGGCGCCCCTGCTCAAGGCCGACAACTTCGCGCTCCTCGGCGCCGGCGTCCTCGTCCGGCTCTGGGAGCGCCGCCTGGCCCTCTTCCTCCAGGCGGGCCCGGCCCTGAACCTCCTCGACGACGGCCGGGGTCGCACCGCTCTCGACGCGCGGGGCGGGGCCGCCCTGGGGCTCGAGACCTCGCGCTGCTGGCCCGGGGCGGCGGAGGTGGCCTCCCGGGTCCTCGTCCCCTGCGGGGAGCTCTACGCCGAGGTCGTCTACCTGTCTCGCTTCGGCCACGACGTCGTCGGCCTGGCGCGGGGCCGGGCCTCGGCCACCTGGCTGGTGACCGGTCCCTGGCTCTGGCAGCTCGCCGCCGAGCTGCGGGCGGCGACCGACCGCAACCGCGACTTCTACGACAACTTCGTCGACGCGGGGATCGGCCCGCGCCTCCGGCTGCGGCGCCCCTTCCGCCTCGACGTCTTCCCCACCTTCAGCGCCGGCAGCTACCTCGGCGTCGCCGGCCGCGATCCGGCGCCGCGCCCGCTCGGCTACGCGGAGCTCCGGCTCCAGGTCGCGACCTCGCTCGAGTTCTGACCATGACCCTCGAGGCCATCGACCTGGCGATGCGCTGGCTGGCCTGGCCGGTGGCGGGAGCCATCTGCGCCAACCAGTTCGACGAGCTGTTCATCGACGCGAACTACCTGCTGCGCGGCCTGCACCGGCGCGAGCGGCGGGTCGTGCCCGAGGAGGCGCTTCGCCGGGTCGAGCAGAAGCGGGTGGCGGTCCTCCTGCCGGCGTGGCAGGAGGCCGCGGTCATCGAGCACATGCTGGAGCACAACCTGGCCGCCATCGACTACGACCCGGAGCGCTACGACGTCTTCTGCGGGACCTACCGCAACGACCCCGACACCCAGGCCTGCGTCGACCGGCTGGCCCGGCGCTTCCAGCGGGTCCACAAGGTGGTGGTCCCGCACGACGGCCCGACCTCGAAGGCCGACTGCCTGAACTGGATCCACCAGGGGATCGTCCTCCGGGAGCGCCAGCGCGGCATCCGCTACGACATCCTGCTCATGCACGACGCCGAGGACGTGGTCCACCCCCTGTCCCTGCGCCTCTACAGCATGCTCATCCCGCGCTACGAGTTCGTGCAGACGCCGGTCTTCTCTCTCCAGCTCCGCCCCACCCAGCTCGTCGCCGGCACCTACATCGACGAGTTCGCCGAGCACCACCTCAAGGAGATGCAGGTGCGCCAGGCCATCGGCGGGCTCGTCCCCTCGGCGGGAGTCGGCAGCGCCTTCGAGCGGGCGGCCTTCCAGGCCATCGCCCTGGCCCACCGGCAGCAGCCGTTCAACCCCGCCAGCCTGACCGAGGACTACGAGATCGGGCTCCGGTTCCGGCTGGCGGGGAGGCGCGTCTGCTTCGCCTGCCACACCGTCGAGCGCCGGAAGGTCGTGGAGCGCGGCCTCCTCCGGCGGAGGACGGCGGTGACGCGTGAGGAGTACATCGCCACCCGCGAGTACTTCCCGTCCAGCCTCGCGGCCTCGGTGCGGCAGCGCTCGCGCTGGATCCTGGGCATCGCGCTGCAGGCCTGGGAGCAGGTGGGCTGGCAGGGCGCGCTGCCGGTCCTCTACTGCCTCTGGCGCGACCGGAAGGGGCTCCTGAACAACCTGCTGGTCCTCCTGGCCTACGCGCTGGCGGCCTGGGTCGTCGGCCGCAACATCGGCGCGGCCCTGACGGGCGAGCGGTGGGACGCGGGCGAGGTGTCCCCCGGCCTCCTGGCGCTCGTGCTCGCGTTCAACGCCGGGGCCATGGCCTGGAGGATCCTGGTCAAGGTGCAGTTCGTTCGCCGGCTCTACGGGCCGGCGCAGGGGCTCCTGGTGCTGCCCCGGCTGGGGGTGGCCAACCTCATCGGCTTCCTCGCCACGGCGCGCGCCGTGCGCACCTACCTCCGCCACCGCCTCACCGGCCAGCCCCTGCGCTGGCTCAAGACCGCACACGCCTTCCCGAGCGCCGACGCCCTGAGCGGCCGGCGGCGGCGCCTCGGCGAGCTGCTGGTGGAGCGCGGAGCGGTCCGCGCCGCCGACGTCGAGGCGGCCCTCTCCCTGCAGAAGCGGCTGGCCCTCCCGCTGGGCGAGCTGCTCGCCGCCTGGGGCGTGCTCCCGGAGCGGGATCTGCTCCCCCTGCTCGCCGAGCACCTGGAGATGCGCGCCCACCACCCCGACCCGGCGGCGATCCCGGCGGCGCTCCTGCGCCTCCTCCCCGAGGCCGAGGCCGAGCGCATGAACGTGCTGCCGGTCTCGCGGGAGGGCGACGGGGCGGTGGTGGCCGCGGCGCGGCCGCTTCCGGTCGACCACCGGGCCCGCCTGGAGCAGCTCCTCGGCTCCCGCGTCGAGCCGGTGCTCTCCACGCAGCGGGCGCTCCGGCGGGCCCGCAGCGTCGCCTACCGCAGCCTCCTCGACCTCGGGCCGCCCCGCCCGCGCCTCGGCGAGCGCCTCGTCGAGCGCGGGAGCCTGGACGGGCGGGAGCTCGCGAGCCTGCTCGCCGAGCAGCTCGACGGCCGGGAGATGCTGGGCGAGATGCTGCTGCGCAAGGGCCTGCTGCCGGCGGGCTCGCTGGAGCGGGCGCTCCGGCCCGAGGGCGGCTTTCGCCACGTCGGCCGCGGCGAGGGGGATCCGGAGTCCGTCGCCCGGCTGGGCTACGGGCACTGCGCGCTCTACGCGCTGGTGCCGCTGCGCGCCCGCTTCCCGGATGGGCGCCGGGTCGTCGCCTCCGCCTTCCCGGCGCACGCCCAGGAGCAGGCGGAGCTCGCGGGCCGCCTGGGCGAGCCGGTGGCGGTGGTCCTGGCCCCCATGCTGCAGATCCGGGCCGCCCTGGCGGCCGCCAGGGGCCTCCTCCCCGGGGGCGCCCGCCTCGGGCTCGAGGGGCTCGAGGTGGCGGCGCTGAGCCGGAGCGGGCTCCACCGCCGGGCCGTGGCCCTGCTCTGGTCGGCGCGGGCCGCCGGCGAGTCGCCGCTGGGCCATCTCGAGAAGCAGGGCCGGATCGAGGCGCCGGCGGCGGCCCGGGTCCGCGCCGAGGTGCTGGGCCTGCCCCTGGCGCCGGGCGCGGGCCCCCCCGGCCCGGCCGGCGCCCTGCCGCCGAGCCTGGAGCGCGGGCGGGCCATCCGGGTCCGGGAGGCCGGGCCGGGAGCGCTGGTGCTGGCGGCGACGCGGCCCTCGCCTCGCCTGGCGCTGGAGGTGGCGGACCTCCTGCCCGGCTGGCGCATCGCCTGGCAGGTCGCGGAGGGCGGATCCCCATCGGAGGAGGTGGCAATTGGCAGAGCTGCTTGAGGAGCGAGTGGCGGTCGCCGGCGCGCGGCCGCTCGTCCTGGTGGTGAACGTGGAGCCGCGGTTCGGGGAGGCGGTGTCGCGCTTCCTGGAGGAGCGGGCCTGGCACGTCCAGGCGGCGGGCGACGCCCGCGAGCCGCTGGACCGCTGGGCCCTCGGCCCGCGCCTGGTGGTCACCGACATCGACGGGACCGACATGGACTGCTTCGAGCTCCTGCAGGAGCTGTCGGCCCTCGAGCCTCGCCCCGGGATCCTGGTGCGCGTCCCCCAGTCGGCCGCGGCCCTGATCGACGAGGCCCTGGAGGATCTGGGCGTCGACGCGGTCCTGGAGCGGCCCTGCCGGCTCGACGACGTCGAGGCGGCCCTGGCGCGCGTCTTCCGGGGGCGGCAGCCGTGAGCGCCCGGCCCAGGGCGGCGGTGGTGGTCGGGACGCGGCCGGAGGCGATCAAGCTCGCCCCGCTGGTGCGGGCGCTGCGCGACCGGCGAGCGCTCGAGCCCGTGCTCGTCTCCACCGGCCAGCACCGGCAGATGCTCGACCAGGCCCTCGGGGTCTTCGGCCTGACGCCGGACGTCGACCTGGCGCTGATGACGCCGGGCCAGACGCTGCACGACGTCACCGGGCGGACCCTGGCGGGCATGCGCGACGCGCTGCGCGACTGCCGCCCGAGCTGGGTGGTGGTCCAGGGCGACACCACCACCGCCTTCGCCTCGGCGCTGGCCGCCTTCTACGAGAAGCTCCCCGTGGCCCACGTGGAGGCCGGGCTCCGCTCCGGGGAGCGCTACTCGCCGTTCCCCGAGGAGGTCAACCGCCGGCTGGTGGACCAGCTCTCCGACGTGCTCTTCGCCCCCACCGAGCAGGCGCGGCAGCTGCTCCTCAAGGAGGGCTTCCCCGCGGACCGGGTCCACCTGACGGGGAACACCGCCGTGGACGCCATCCTGGCGGCGCGAGAGATCGTCCGGAGCCGGGGCGTGCTCGTGCCCGGCCTCCCCGAAGCGGCGGTGAGGGGGCGGCGGCTGGTCCTGGTCACCGCGCACCGCCGGGAGAGCTTCGGGCCGGGCCTGGAGGCCATGTGCCGGGCCATGCTCCGGATCGTCCGGGCCCGCCCCGAGGCCTGCGTCGTGTACCCCGTCCACCTGAACCCCAACGTGGACGGGCCCGTTCGCCGGCTCCTGGAAGGGCGGCCCGGCGTGGTCCTCCTGCCGCCGCTGCCCTACCTCGAGTTCGTGGCCCTCATGGACCGGGCCCACTTCATCCTGAGCGACTCGGGGGGCGTCCAGGAGGAGGCGCCGGCCCTGCGGAAGCCGGTGCTGGTGATGCGCGACGTCACCGAGCGCCCCGAGGGCGTGGCCGCGGGGCTGGCGCGCCTGGTGGGCACGTCGGAGGACCGCATCTTCCAGGAGGCGGAAAGGCTGTTCTCCGACCGGCAGCACTACGAGCGCATGGCTGCGGGCCACAATCCCTACGGGGACGGCACCGCTGCCGTGAGGATCGCCGAGGTCCTGGAGAAGGGCTGCGAGGCGGAGCGGGCGGACGCCGCGCCGCTCCCGGCGGCGTGAGGGCGTCAGTAGACCTCGTTGGCGAAGAGGTAGCTCGTCGCCGGGCCGGACTGGACGGAGACGGTCATTCCCGACGCGCCGGCGAGGGTGAGCTGGATGGAGTGCGGCCCCGCGGCGAGGCCCTGGAGGCGCGTGTAGATGTGGAACGCCGCGGTGCCCGCGGTCTCGACGACGGTGCAGGACCCGTCGACCGGCGCGACGTTCGGGCTCACCACCAGGCAGAAGGTGATCGGCGACGGTCCGGAGAGAAGGCCGATGCTCACCTGGGCCACCATGCCGAGGTGGACCTCGAGGTCGGAGGCGGCATCGGCCTTGGTCACCGCGAAGGCCGGGCCCACGCTGGCGGTGGAGCCGTTCGTGCCGATGGGCGGCGGCGCGCTCGGCCAGGTCAGGTAGTTCACCCTGCTCCGCGGAAACGCCGGGGCGGGGGTGCAGGCCCATTCCGTGCCGCTCCACTGGAGGATCTGGCTCGCGGCCCCGCAGCCGCCGAGGGAGACCTGGACCGCCCCGGTGGTGGGCGAGGCGCTGATCGCGCCCGTCCCGGAGACCGAGGAGACCGCGCCCCCACCCGCCCCGGCGGGATCGCAGAGCGCCGCGCCGGTCGCGGGGTCGAAGCCGCGCAGGTAGCTGCCGCTGCTGCAGGCGGCCGGCCGGTTCAGCACCCCACCCCAGTCCACCCCCAGCGCCAGGGGGACCGCACCGAGCGGGGTCCGCGGCGCCATCTCCGGCTCGCTTCCGACCTTGATGGCGAGCCAGAGCTGGCTCGCCACCCGCTCCGGCGGGAGGGCGTGACCTGCGCCGCCGAGCGCCACCGAGAACCAGCCCTGGGCGTCCGGCACCACCGTCAGCGTCTGCGTCCAGACCTCGACTCCGCCGGTGGCGGCGTCGTGCAGGGAGAACCTCAGGTCCTGGGCCGCCGTCTCCGCCGCGCCGGTGCTCGTCAGGAGGTAGCCGCTGTAGCCGAACGCCCCGTCGGCCGGCGCGGCCCTCGGGCCGGCCCAGGGGAGCAGCGCCGCCACTCCGAGGGTGAGGATGCGGGTTCGAGTCCTCATGGCTCTTCTCCTCGACTACGGCGAGACCCGGCCACGGGAGATCGCGTGGCCGCCGGCCGCGGCCTGGCCGGCGGAGAGGACGAATGCCCCGATCGCGGCGTGGCCGCCGGCGGCGGCGGCTTGCCCTCCACCGGCGGTGATCGAGCCCTCGACGCGGTGAGTCGGCACGCACCCCGACGCGGCGCCGCAGGTGACGCCGCACTCCGCGTATCCGCAGGCCCTCTGGGCGCAGCTCGGCGGCGTGCAGGCCGCCTGCGAGGGCGGCGGCACCGGGTCCAGCGTCAGGGTGCAGCCGGCGAGGGCCGCGGCCAGGCAGGCGAGGCCGAGCGGCGAGCGCACTAGAAGCTCCCCGCGACCACGGCCGCGGCGCCGCCGGCGGCGGGCACCACCGCCACCTGCGAGCGCCCCAGGAGCAGCCAGGCCCCGCCGGCCAGCGCCAGGGCGCCGGCCGCGTAGCAGGCGTCGGCCGCCAGCGCCCGCGATCGGACCCGGTCCCGGCTCGCGGTGTACCCGGGAAGATCGCCGCCGGCCGCGGCGGCCTTCTCCTCCCGGTAGGCCTTCTGCGCCTGGAGGCCGAAGACCACCCCGGCGCCCACCAGCGCCGCGCCGCTCCCCGCGGCGGCCCAGCCCCAGGCCCGGCGCGAGGAGATCCCTGCGGCCGGGGCGGGCGCGGCCGCGAACGAGCCCTGGGCCCCCTCCGGCGCCGGGCCGACGAGCGGCGCCAGGACCTGGCGCACGCCGCGCTGGACCGCGGCCACGAGCTGGTCCTCGCGGCCCGCCACCGACTCGCCGAACCGCGAGAGCACCCGGGCCTTCCGGGTGTCCACCAGCTTCAGATCCACGCGGTAGAGCGCTCCGATCCGCCCCAGCGTCCCGACGAGCAGGTCGTCGACCCCCAGGGCGCCGCCGACCTCGACGAGGCAGGCCGCGTCGTCGCCGCAGCCGAGCACCTTCTTCTGCCGCTCCAGGCCCACGAGCGCGGCCACGTCCGAGGCGCCGATGATCTCGAGCTTGCCGCCTGCGGAGGACTCGGTGAGCGCCACCTCGGAGAGGAGCTCGCACAGGATGGGCTCGGTGCCGAGCGCGCGGATCCCGAGCACCGCCACCCTGGCGCGCCTCTCGGGCTTCACCTCCGGCGCCGCGCGCGGGAGCGCCGGGAGGAGGAGCGCGAGGAGGAGCGTCGCCGTCCGGACGTGCATGTCGCCCTCCGCATCGACCCCCTCGGCCGGCCAGCCGGCCACCCGGAGCCGGCCGGGAACATGGGCACCGCGGCGGGGGTCCGCAAGGGAAAGGGGCACGGCGGCGGCGAATCGCCGGCGTCCGGGCGCCGAAGATGGCGCGGTCCGCAATTGCCCCGATGGCAAACGCGGGTGTTCACCGGATTGACCAGGTGAGGTGCGGAATCACCCCTCGCGAATTGCAGGGATCACCCGCTGGTCCCGGCGGCGCTCGAGGCCCACCCTTCGCGCGGAGGTGAGATCCAGATGACGGCCGACACCCGCAGTGCCAGCGGCCCGGAGCGCGTGGCCGCGCCGGACTGGCAGCGCTGGCTCCAGACCGCGGGGCTCGCGGCCGCGGTGCTGGCCGCCGGCGCCCTCCTGGACGGCGGCGACCCCTTCCTGCTGCGGCGCGGCTTCTCCTGGCTCGCCCTGCCGCCGCTGCTCGCCGGCCTGCAGTTCGGCGCCGTCCCCGGCATGGCGTGCGGCGCCGTCCAGGGCCTGGCCCTGGCGGTGGCCGCGGAGTGGCTCCGGGCGCCCGCGGCCGGACCCTGGGTGGAGGCGGCGCTGGGGTGGCTCCTCGCGGGCCTCGTGGCCGGGTGCTTCCGCGACGCCTGGCGGCGCCGGCTGGAGGCCGCCTCCGGCAGGCTGCGCGGGCGGCTCGAGGTCTTCGCCCGCGAGTACCACGTCCTCCGGCTCTCCCACGACCGGCTCCAGCGGGCGAGGTCGGGCCGGCCCGCCGGCCTGCGCGATGCGCTCGAGGCCGTCCGGCGCAGGCCGGCCGGGCGCGCCCCGGGCTCGGTGGAGGCCCTCGGCGGACGGATCCTCTCGCTGCTCTGCGAGCAGGCCCGGATCCGCGCCGCGACGCTGCACCGGGTGGACTCGGACGGGCGCCCGGGCCCGGCCGTCGCCGCCCTGGGTGCCGACGCCGACTGTGCGCAGGACCCGCTGCTCCGCGACGCCGCGCAGCTCGGAGAGGTGGTGGTGAGCGCCGGCAGCCCGCCCCGGGGCTCCGGGGTCGTGGCCGCCGTCCCGCTCGCCGACGCCGCGGGCAGCGTGATGGCGGTGGTGGCCATCCGGGAGGTGCCCTTCGCGGCCCTGCGCGAGGAGACGCTCCGTCTCCTCGCGTTCCTGGGCGGCCACCTGCTGGACTCCGCCGCCCGGCCATCTCCGCCGGCGCCGGCGCCCCGGG
The DNA here is from genome assembly GCA_036555405.1 of Anaeromyxobacteraceae bacterium. Classification (GTDB taxonomy): domain Bacteria; phylum Myxococcota; class Myxococcia; order Myxococcales; family Anaeromyxobacteraceae; genus DATBLK01. Next base: position 10,681 of record DATBLK010000135.1, on the reverse strand, counting down.
GATCGCCGGCGCGATCGTTCTGCCTCGGCGTGAGCCGCAGCCTGATGGACGCGGGTCGCCACGGCATCCCCTCCTCCCTGGCGGTGGTCCGGGTGAAGGAGGGGGCGGAGGCGCGCAGCCTCGCGCTCCGGATCGCGGGCGAGCGGCGCCGCACGGACGAGGCGGTGGTCCTGCCGAGCGCCCCGGGCGGCCCCCTGGTGGTTCTCCTCCTCCGGCTGGCGGACGCCGGGGGCCTGGCGGGCTACCGCGCCCGGCTGGAGCGCCTCGCCGGCGTCCTCGACGCCCGGGGCGCGATCTCCGTTCGCGGCTGGCCGCTCGCCGGAGAGGCTCGGCCGAGGAACCCGGAGGCGATCGAGAGGTCCCTCCTGGCGCTCGGCCGGATCGGCGGCGCTCTGCCCTTCGAGCGTGCGGGCGGGAGCGGGCGCCCCCTGGCGGCGCCGCGCGCCGGCGCGGGTGGAGCCCCGCGCCCGGGCCCGGAGGACCTGGAGGACGTGGGCCCGCGGCCTACGGCTGCACCAGGCCCCGGCGAATGGCGTAGCGGACCAGGCTCGCCGTCTCGTGGATGTCGAGCTTCTGCATGAGCCGGGACCGGTGCGACTCGGCCGTCTTCACGCTGATGCCGAGGACCGAGGCGACCTCCTTCGTCGACTTCCCCTCCCCCACCAGCTGGAGCACCTGGCGCTCGCGGGCGGTGAGGGGGTCGGAGGAGAGCTCCGACCGGGAGAGGTAGGCGTCGACGACGGCCCGCGAGATGCCGGGGCTCAGGTAGAACTCCCCGCGGCAGACCTGCCGGATGGCCTGGACCAGGTCGGTCGCCGCCTGCCGCTTCAGCACGTACCCCTTCACGCCGGCGCGGAGCGCCTCGGTGACGTACTGGTCCTCGTCGTGGCGCGTGAGCAGGATGGCCTTCGTCCCTCGGCTGCTCTTCTGGATCTCCCGCGCGGCCTCGATCCCGTTGAGGAGCGGCATCCCGATGTCGAGCAGGGCCACGTCCGGGCGGAGCTCGGCGGCCAGCCTCGCGGCCTCCTGCCCGTCCGAGGCCTCCCCCGACACCTGCACCCCTTCTCGCTCCAGGAGCGCTCGAAGGCCCTGCCGCACCAGGGCGTGGTCGTCGGCCAGAAGCACGCGAATCGCCATGTCACGCCTCCGCGGGGATGCGGGCCACGAGCTGGGTGCCTCGCCCCGGCCGGGAGCGGACCTGCAGCGTTCCCCCGAGGGCGTCGAGCCGCTCCCGGATCCCGACCAGCCCGAGGCCATGCCGCAGCTTCCCGGAGAGCACCGCCCGGGCGTCGAAGCCCACGCCGTCGTCGCGGATCAGGCACTGGAGACCTCGCGCGGCGCGGCTCAGCCGGATCTCGACCCGTCGAGCCTGGGCGTGCCGGACGGCGTTGGCCAGGGCCTCCTGGACGATGCGGTACAGCGCGGTCTCGACGTTCGGCCTGGGGCGCTCCGCCAGCGAGCTCCGGACGGTGACCGCCATCCGGGACCTGCCCGAGACCCCCGACGCCAGGAGCCGCAAGGCCGGCTCCAGCCCGAGGTCGTCGAGGATCAGGGGCCGGAGCTCGTGGGAGATGCGGCGCAGCCCCTCCTCGGCCTGGTCGAGCATCCGGCCCGCGTCGCGGATGCGCCCGCGGAGGGGCGGCCCGGCGTCGCGAGCGACGTCGGTCAGGGCCAGGCGCACCGCCTCCAGGAGCTGCCCGGCCTCGTCGTGGACGCCGTGGGCGATGCGCTGGATCTCGGCCTCCAGCGTCTCGTTCAGGCGCCGGAGGGCCGAGATCGCGTCGTGGAACCCGCGCCGGGTCATCTCGTAGGTCGCGAGGCACTCGCCGAACAGCTCCCGGGCCCGGTCCACGCCGGCGGCCGCCGAGGCGCCGGTCCCGTCGAGCGCCAGCGCCGCGCCGAGGGCGGCGTGGTGCATCTCCGAGAGCTCGAGCAGGCCGCCGCCCTGGGCCATCGCGGCGCGGCCGATCTCGTAGGCCGCCCGGAGCGCCTCCTCGCCGCCGCCGGAGAGGTACCGGCGCAGCGCCCGGGCGTACGCGGCCTCCAGGACCCTCGGGCTCCCGTCTCGCGGCTCGGCCCGCCTCACGGCCGCCCCCGGAGCCGGGCCACCAGCACCAGGGCGTCGTCGGTCCCCTTCCCGTGCCGGGCCAGGATGGCGTTCGCGGCCGCCTGGGGAGCCCGGCCCAGGGCCAGCCCGCGCTCGAAGTCGCTGGCGACGCCGTCGGTGGCGAGCACCAGCGTGTCCCCGCCGGCCACGGGGACCACGGACGCCCGCAGGGGCGGGAGCTGCGCTCCGACCAGCCCGCCGTGCACCATCAGCGACTCCTCCGGCCGCGCCTCGCCGGCGGGCGTGGGGCGCAGGAGCGCACCCTGGACGCTCCCCACCCCGAGCCAGGTGACGAGCCCGCGGGCGTAGTCCAGGGAGGCGACGCTCATGGCGACGCCGCGCGTGGTCCGGAGGGCCGCGTGACACCGCCGCAGGAGCGCGATCACCGGCTCCCCGGCGTACCCCTTCAGGACCTCCCCTGCGGCCCGGGACGCCGCGGCGGCCTCGCTCCCGTGCCCCAGGCCGTCCACCGCGGCCAGGAGCATGCCGCCCCGGAAGGCGCGGACCACGTGCAGGTCGCCGTTGGGCGGCCGTCCGGCCAGCGCCAGGGCGGCCACGCCCCAGTCGACGTGCGCCTTGGTCAGGGCTTCCATTTGCGCACCGTGACGGTGGTGCCGCGGAACTCCGCGGACTCGATCTCGAACTCGTCCATCAGGCGCATCACGCCCGGGAGGCCCAGCCCCAGGCTCCCCGACGTCGAGAAGCCGTCTCGCAGGGCCTTCTTCACGTCGGCGATCCCGGGCCCGTCGTCGCGGGCCACCACCTCCACGCCCTTGCGCGGCGATCCGTTGATCACCCTGAGGCGGATCTCGCCCCACCGCGCGTACTTCACGATGTTGCGCGCCAGCTCCGAGATGGCGGTGGCGAGCAGCGTGGCGTCGGTGGGGGTGAAGTCGAGGGTGACGGCCATCGAGCGGCCCTGCTGCCGGGCGGCGACGATGTCCCGGTCCGTCCGGATCTGGACGCGGATCTCCTCGTCTGCCGCCTTGGGTCGAGCGGTCACGCGAAAGGCTGGGGACGCCGGGCGAGGTAGGCCAGCCCCTCCTCCAGGTCGAGCGCGGTCGGGACCTGCTCCAGCGTCAGGCCCATCTGGACCATGGCGAAGGCCACCTCGGGCTGGATGCCGACGATCACGGTCTCCGCGCCGCGCAGCCGGGTCATCTGGGCCAGGTCGCGCAGCGTGCGGGTGGCGAAGGAGTCCATGACGTCGAGCGCGGCGACGTCGAGGACCACCCCCGTCGAGCGGAGGCGGACCACCTGCTGGATGAGGGCGGCGCGCAGCTGGAGCAGCTCGGCGTCGGTCGGCGACCCGCGGATGGTGGCGATGACCACCTGCCCCTGCTTCAGGATGGGGATGTCCACGGCCAGGCCCCGAGGGCCTAGGTCGCCCCGGCCAGGGGGACGACCTTGTAGCCCAGAAGCCGCTCCCCCTGCTCGATCCCGCCCTGGAGGTCGCCGACGGTGTTCATCTTCCCCAGGTCCACGCCGATGTTGACGATGGTCTGGGCGATCGCGGGCGAGAGGCCGGTCACGATGACGGTCGCGCCCAGGAGCCGGGAGGCCTCCACCGTCTGGACGAGGTGGTTGGCGACCGCGGCGTCCATCGCCGCCACGCCGGTGATGTCGATGACCACCACCTTGGCGCGGTTGGTCCGGATGCCGCGCAGGAGCTGGTCGGTGAGCTGCCGGGCGCGCTGGGGGTCGATGACGCCGATGATGGGCAGGATGAGGAGGCGCTCGCGGACCTGGAGCACCGGCGTGGAGAGCTCGCGGATGGCCTCCTGCTGCTGCCGGATGACGCGCTCGCGCTCCTGCACGAACCCCACCGCCACGGTGTTGGCGATGCGGTTGGCCGCGGGCTCGTAGGCGTCGAGGATCCGGGCGAGCTTGGTGAAGTCCGCCTGGTACTTCGCGAAGAGGGAGCGGGCCAGGACGTCCCGGAGCAGGAGGACGATCCCGACGACCTCGTGGGTCTCCACCCCCCGGGGAATGATCCGCTCGGAGAGGTTGCGCGAGTAGGCCTGCAGGGCCTCCAGGGTGCCGGTCTCCAGCGCCTCGACGTAGTTGTCGTAGACCGAGGTGGCCTCGGCGAAGACCTCCTCCTTGGTCATCGCGGTGAGGAGCCGCGCCTCGGTGATGCGGCGGGCCCACTCCTCGCGAAGCTGGGTGCGGTTCTCCCGCAGGTGCGCCACCAGCTCCCGGAGGAGCTCGCCGGCCGGTCCGATGGCCCGCGCCGTCGCGGCTCCCGAGCCGGACGCCCTCTCCGCCACCTGCGCCTTCTCTGCCGTGCGGTTCATGAGATCCCGCCTCGCCATTGACCGGGCGTCGCTCCTCCCGGTGATTCCCGGAGTGCAGCCGCGCGAACCCGCACCACTAGACCACCCGGGTCGCCGCCGCGGAATCGGGTGAATCCTGTAATCCCCGTCGTCCCGCAGGGGCAGCGCCCGGAAGGAGCCCGCCGGACGCGTCGCGCGGGCGTGGCGCGCGGCAGGAGCGGGCCCGGAGGGACCCCCCCGACGCGTCGGCGGGAGGGAAACGAATGCTGACATGGGGGCTCCTCGCGCCACCGGCGGCCCCGTTCAGCAGCCGGAAGGCGCCGCCCATGGTCCGCCCGGCTCCCGGCCCGGCCGCCCCGGGGGGGCCGGCAGCGGCGCCGGGCCGGCTGGCCATGTGCGGAGCCCGGTTCCGGGGAGGCACTGGTCGCCGACGCGCTCGGCGAAGTCGCGGGAGATGTGCGTGAAGTGGACCCCCATCCTGCCGCGGAGGCCCAGGGTGACGTCGCCGGGCCGGGCCCAGGCCACCCGACCCAGGAACGGGAAGACCCTGTCCCGCAGCGCGATGACGCCCTCCACCGCCGATCCCGGCGGCGGGACCCTCACCCGCTCCACGCCGAAGCCGCCGGCGCCGACGTCGAGCGTGAACGACGTGCTCTGCAGAAGGGTGACGCGGACGCGGCGGTGGAAGCGAGGGGCGCTGCGGCTGGTTCGGATGCGGGGCTGCATGGTCGGTGCTCCTTCCGGAATCCCGGCGGCAGCTCGCGCCGCCGGTGGAGCACGGATGGTAGGTGCCGGGGAGACGGCGACACATCGGGCGAATCCACGCGCCCGGGCATCGGCGATCCCCGACTACGCCCCCGGGAAGACCCCCGGCGCCGCGCCGGGGCGCCCGGGCCCGCACCCCGCCGTCAGCGCCGCGCCGGGGGCGCGGGCGCCACCGGGTCCGGGCCTGGAGGCATGAACCGCAGGGTCGCCTCGGTGGGCGGGTTCGCGAGCGGGAAGCGGGTGGCGTTGTCGGCGAGGACCAGGCCCATGAGCAGGGCCACGAAGAAGAGCGAGGTCGCGAGCACGAGGCGGTTCGCGCCCCCGTGGTCCCACAGGTGCATGAAGAAGAGCGCCACCAGCGCCGACTTCACCGCCGCGATGGCCAGGGCCACGGCCAGGGCCCAGCCGCCGGGGAGCTGGAGCCGGGCCGCCGCCACGGTGACGGCGGTGAAGGCGATCAGGGCCGCCCACACGGCCAGGTAGCGGCCGACGCCGCCGCGGTGCGGGACGGGGTGGTCGTCGAGGGGAGGGGCGGACATGGCGCTCAGATGAGGTAGAGGAGCGGGAAGAGGAAGATCCAGACCAGGTCGACGAGGTGCCAGTACATGCCGCCGAGCTCGAGCGGCGTCGAGTACTCGCCTCCGTAGCTCCCGCGCCAGGCGCCGGCGGCGAGCCAGGCGAGCACGCCCATGCCGGCGACGACGTGGATGCCGTGGAGCCCGGTCATGAGGAAGTAGAGGGTGAAGAACATCGCCGCCCCGGGGACGTCGAGGGCGGGGTACCGGTAGTAGCGGCCGGGCAGGTGCCCGGCGCCGATGTGGTGGGCGTACTCGACGTACTTCACCACCAGGAAGACGCCCGCCAGGGCGATGGTGGCGAGGAGCAGCGCCGCCGCGGCCCTGCCCCGCCCCTGCCGGGAGAAGTGGTAGGCGAGCGCCACGGTGAGCGACGAGGTGATGAGGACCACCGTGTTCAGGGCCCCCATCCGCGTGTCGATGAGCCCGGAGGCGCCGGCGAAGGCCGAGGGGAAGAGCATCCGGTAGAGGGCGTAGGCGGTGAACAGGCCGGCGAAGAGCAGGATCTCGGTGGCCAGGAAGAGCCACATCCCCAGGCGCGCGGCGTGCGCCTGGGTCTCGAGGTCGGGGAAGTGATGGGCGACGTGCTCGCTCGAGGTCGACATCAGTGCCCCTCCTGCCCGGGGTGAGCCTCGCGGTAGTCGTGGGCCGGCCGCGGGTAGGTCGGCTGCCCGAGGAAGTTCTCCGGGGGCGGCGGCGTCGGCGTCATCCACTCGTAGCCGCGCGAGCCCCAGGGGTTCGCCGCGGCCCTGGGCCCGTACTTCAGCGAGAGGAGCAGGTAGGCGAGGACGATGACGAACCCCATCGCCAGGACGCTGGCGCCGGCGCTGGAGGCCACGTTCAGCGCCCAGAACCGCTCCGGGTAGCTGTAGTAGCGGCGCGGCATCCCGGCGTTGCCCAGCAGGTACTGGGGCACGAAGGTGAAGTTGAAGCCCAGGAAGATGAAGACCGCGGCCACCAGGCCCCACTTCTCCGAGTACATCCGCCCCGTCATCTTCGGCCACCAGTAGTGGAGGGCGGCGAGGAACCCGGTGAGGGTCCCGCCCACCATGATGAAGTGGAAGTGGGCCACCACGAAGTAGGTGTCCTGCCAGTGGACGTCGAGCGCCACGGTGGCCAGGGCCACGCCGGTCATGCCGCCGAAGACGACGAAGAAGATGAAGGCGATGGCGTAGGCGAAGGGGGTCTGGAACGAGATCGACCCCCGGTACAGCGTGGCGGTCCAGTTGAAGACCTTGATGGCGGTGAAGACGCCCACGAACATCGTCAGCACCCCGAAGATCCCGGCGTCCACCGCGGACTGGCCCGAGGTGAAGAGGTGGTGGCCCCAGGTGAAGAAGCCGACGAAGGCGATGCCCAGGGAGGAGAAGGCCACCGCCTTGTAGCCGAAGACGTTCCTGCGGGCGAAGGCCTGCAGCACCTCGCTGACGACGCCCATGGCCGGCAGGACCATGATGTAGACGGCGGGGTGGGAGTAGAACCAGAACAGGTGCTGGAAGAGGACCGGGTCTCCGCCGCGCGCCGGGTCGAAGACGCCGAACCCGAAGACGTTCTCGACGGCCACCAGCAGCAGGGTGATGCCGAGGACCGGGGTCGCCAGCACCTGGATGACGCTGGTGGCGTAGGACGACCAGACGAAGAGCGGGAGCCGCATCCAGGTGAGCCCCGGCGCCCGCAGGGTGTGGACGGTGACGATGAAGTTCAGGCCGGTGACGATCGAGGCCATGCCCAGGGTGAAGCCGCCGAGGAGGATGGGCCAGACCTTGGTGACGGTGGTGGTGGAGTAGGGGGTGTAGAAGGTCCAGCCGGTGTCGGCGCCGCCCTGGATCATCCCGTAGACGGCGATGAGGGCGCCGGCCAGGTAGAGGTAGACCGAGAAGAGGTTCAGCCGCGGGAAGGCGACGTCCCGGGCGCCGATCATCAGCGGCAGGAAGAAGTTGGTGAAGATGCCCGGGATGGCCGGGATCATGAACAGCAGGATCATGATCACGCCGTGGAGCGTGAACATCCTGTTGTAGGTCTGCGCCTCCATGACGGTGGGGCCGGGCGTGAGGAGCTCCATCCGGATGGCCATGGCGTAGAAGCCGCCCAGCGCCAGCATCGCCGAGGTGAGGACCAGGTACATGATGCCGATGCGCTTGTGGTCGCGGGTGGTGAGCCACGACCAGGCGCCGCCCCTCGGCGCCACCAGGTAGCTCGGCGGCGGCCCCGCCGGCGCCGCCTCACTTCTCGGGGGGGACGAAGCCGGGGACGGGCGCATAGACGGGACCCTTGCTGGGCTCGGGGCGCACCGCGTCGGTGCGCAGGGACTTGATGAACTCGACGATGGCGGCGACCTCGGGACCGGGGATCCGTCCCTGGAAGGTGGGCATCACCTTCTGGAAGCCCTTCACCCCCTTGGTCCGGGGCAGCATCATCGACTCGGTGAGGTAGCTCTCGTCGGCGACCACCGTGGTGTCGTCCTCCAGCCGCTCGTTCCTCAGATACAGGTCGAGCCAGGTGGGGCCGATGTGGCGCGTCCCGTCGACGGTGTGGCAGGAGAGGCAGCCGTAGGCGCCGGCGAGCCTGCGCCCCTGCTCCACCAGCGTGGCCGCGGGGTCGCCGCCGGCCTGGGGGAAGTCCTGCGCCGCGGCCAGCGGCGGCGAGCGCCGGGTCTCGGCGAGCCACTCGTCGAACCTCGCCGGGTCGAGGACCACGAGCTCGCCGAGCATCGCCGAGTGTCCGACGCCGCAGTACTCGGCGCAGAAGATGTCGTGGCGCCCGGGCTTCTCGGCCTGCAGCCAGGTCTGGGTGTAGCGGCCGGGGACCGCGTCGATCTTCACGCGGAAGTCCGGCAGGAAGAGGGAGTGGATGACGTCGCGCGAGGTGACGAGGAGCCGCACCGGCCGGCCGGCGGGCAGGTGGAGGACGTCGACGCCGTTCGGGCCGCCCGGGTAGGCGAACTTCCACATCCACTTCTTGCCGGTGACGTAGACGTCCAGCGCGTCCTTCGGCGGCGTGGCCAGGCGCACGAAGAGCGGGTAGCCGATGGCGAACCAGAGCAGGAACAGGGCCAGCGGGCCGCCGATGAAGAGGACCTCGTGGTACGGGCGCGGCGAGAGGTGCGGCGTCGGATCGCCCTCGGCGCGGCGGCGGTAGCGGATGGCGAACCAGACGACCGCGGCGCCGACCCCGGCGGAGCCCAGCATCGTCACCGTGATGACGAAGTAGTGGAGCTGGTCGACCTGACGCGCGTAGGCCGACGCCTGCTCGGGGAGGAAGAGCAGCCGGCGCATCAGCTCGTTCATCGAACGGTCCCCCGCTTCACCTCGCGGCGCCAGAAGACGGCGAGGGTGACGGCCAGGCCGCCGAGCACCGCGAGCGCGGCGATGCGGATGAAGCCCACCACGTACGGCTCGTAGCGGCGGCTCGAGGCGTCGTAGCGGAAGCAGGTGAGGAGCAGCCTGTCGAAGCTCGTGCCCACCCGCCCCTCCCCCGCCTCCACCACCGCCAGGCGCAGGTCGCGCGCCGGGAAGTCGACGCCGTAGAGGTAGCGCGAGACGCGGCCCTCGGGGGTGAGCACGAAGATGGCGGCGGCGTGCGCGTACTGCCGGGTGCGCTCGTCGTAGGTGTAGCGGAAGCCCACCGCGTCGGCGAGGGCGCGGATCTCCGGCTCCTGGCCGGTGAGAAAGGCCCAGCTGGCGGCGGCCTCGGGGCGCCCCACCGCCTGGAGGTACCCGCGCTGCCGCTCGGCGGCGAGGGCGCCGCTCTCGCGCGGGTCGAAGCTGACGGCGACCGCGTCGTACGCCTCGCCCAGCGGAAGGCCCATCTCGCGGATGGCGCGCGCCAGCCCGGACAGGACCAGCCCGCAGAGCATGGGGCACCGGTAGTAGACGAGCGTCAGGACCACCGGGCGCCCGCGGCCGAAGAAGCTCCCGAGCCGCACCGGCCTTCCGTCGGCGCCGGTGAAGGCGGCGTCGAGGGGGACGCGCTCGCCGAGCCGCTCCTGGATCTCGACCCCCTGCAGCGCCGGCGGCAGGGAGTCCTCGACCGGAGGCGGCTTCACGTGCTGCTTGAAGGGCAGCGCGCCGGCCGGGGCCGCCGCCAGGAGCGCCGCCGCCGCGGCGGCCCGCCGCCACCCGGTCACGGGCGCTCCCCCCGGGCGGCGAGGTCCATGGCGCGCTCCACCGGGATCCGGACCACGCCCTTCTCCCGGTCGACCCACCCGTAGCTGGAGAGCCGCCGCAGCTGGGCCCGGCGCATCGACTCGGCGCGGTTCGCGTTCTCGAAGAGCTGCTGCTCGACGATGCCGATCTTCCGCTGCCCGGCGGCCCGGGGCGCCTGGTCGTACGCCGGGTTCATCTGCGCCCGGGCGCGGTGCATCCAGGCGAGGGTCACGGCCGACGAGGCGGCGAACAGGACCAGCGCGGCGACGCCCACCGCCACGATGGTCCAGGTCCCGATCCGGTCGGCCTCGGCCGGCGGGTGGCCGCCAGGGGCGTGTGCCTGGTCGCTCATTGCGGCTGGTACCTCAGCGAGTCCTGGAGGTAGGGGTCGCCCACCGGGACCGACGCGGCGGCCCGCAGGCGCCAGGCGCCGAAGGCCACGGCCGCGGCGCCGACGCCCACCAGGGCGGTGAGGTCGGTCCAGTGCGGGGCCGGGCCGGCCGGCTGGTCCGGCGGACGCATCGTGAAATAGACGTCGACGTAGTGGAGGGCGAGCTGCCAGGCGGCGAGCACCGCCAGTCGCCGCGGGTCGCGCTTCAGGTCGCGCGACAGGAGGATGAAGAAGGGCACGAGGAAGTGGAGAAGCGCGAGGGCGATCGCCACCGCCCGCCAGCCGCCGCGGGTGCGGTGGAGGAAGAAGGGCGTCTCGGCGGGCAGGTTGGCGATCCAGATGAGCATGTACTGCGAGAAGGCGAGGTCGGCCCAGAAGGCGGTGAAGGCGAGGAGGAACTTGCCCAGGCTGTGCCAGTGGTC
>DATBLK010000127.1:0-12199 GCA_036555405.1 Anaeromyxobacteraceae bacterium | reverse complement strand
GCCGCCGGCGCCAACCTCACCTTCCGCATCCTCTACAACGGCGCCGTGGCCAACACCGGCGCCCAGGCGCCGGTGGGCCAGCGCGACGTCCCCACGCTGGCGCGGCTCCTGGCGCTCGAGGGCGTGAAGAAGATCGCGGTGGTGGCGCGGGACGAGAAGGCCTACCGCGGCGTCGAGTGGCCCGCGGTGGCCCGCGTCCACGGCCGCGAGGCGGTGGACGAGGTCCTGCGCGACCTCGAGGCCACGCCCGGCGTCACCGTGTTCCTCTACGACGGGGAGTGCGCCAACGAGCGGCGGCGCAAGCAGAAGCGGTCGCTGCGCCCCGGCGCCACGCGCTTCGTCCTGGTGAACGAGGCGGTCTGCGAGAACTGCGGTCACTGCGGCCAGGTGTCCAACTGCATGTCGCTCCAGAAAGTCCAGACCGAGCTGGGGCCCAAGACCCAGGTCCACCAGTCGAGCTGCAACCAGGACCAGCTCTGCCTCGAGGGTGACTGCCCGTCCTTCGTCACCGTGGACGTCGAGGGCGGGGGGCCGCGGCGCCCTTCGCCGCCCCGGCTCGAGGACGACGCCTCCCCCGAGCCGGCGCGGCCCCGGCTCGACGGCGCCTACCGCATCGTCATCCCCGGGGTGGGCGGGACCGGCGTGCTGACCGTGAACTCCCTCCTGGCCTGGGCGGCGCTCCTCGACGGGCTGGAGGTCTCGACCTACGACCAGACGGGCGCGGCGCAGAAGTGGGGCGCGGTGCTCTCGACCGTCGCCGTGGCGCCGCCGGGGGCGCGGCCGGCGGCGAGCAAGGTGGGCGCGGCGCAGGCCGACCTCTACCTGGCCCTGGACCTCGTGGCCGGCGCCGACCCCGCCAACCTCGCCCGCTGCGCGCCGGGGCGGACCGCGGCGGTGGTCAACACCACCCTCTTCCCCACCGGCGAGATGGTCCGCGACGTGCGCCTCGATCCGGGCGCGGGCCGGATGGAGGCGGCGGTGGCCGCGGCCTGCGATCCGGCGCGGACGGTTCGGGTCGAGGCGCGGCGCCTCGCCGAGGCGCTCTTCGGCGACCACATGGCGACCAACGTCCTGGCGCTCGGCGTCGCCTGCCAGGCCGGCCTCCTCCCGGTGTCGCCGCGCGCCCTGGAGGAGGCGATCCGGCTCAACGGCACGGCCGCGGAGCAGAACCTCCAGGCCTTCCGCTGGGGGAGGCTCGCGGTCTCCGACCCGGGGCGCGCCGCCGCCCGGATCGACCGCCCGGCGCCGACGGCGGACGAGGTGGTGGCGCGCGAGGCGGCGGGGCTCGGCCGGCGGGGCCGCGGCTACCAGGAGCTCATGGGCCGCGGCGCCGACCTTCCGGAGGAGGAGCGCCGCCGGGTGGCGGTGCGCGCCGCCGGGCTGGTCCGCTACCAGGGACTGGCGCTGGCCTCGCGGTACCTGGAAAGCGTCCTCGCGGTCTGGCGGCGGGAGCGGGAGGTCCTGGGGCCGTCGGCCGACCTCGCCGCGACCCGGGCCGTCGCCGAGGGGCTCCACCGGCTCCTGGCGTACAAGGACGAGTACGAGGTGGCGCGGCTCCACCTCGAGGCGGCCATGCAGCGGCGAGCCGAGGAGGCCTTCACCGGCCGGGTGCGCATCCACTACCACCTCCACCCGCCCTGGCTCCGCGCCCTCGGGGTCCGCGGCAAGCTGCGGGTGGGCCGCTGGGTCGAGCCCGGTCTCCGGCTCCTGGCGGCGATGCGGCGGCTGCGCGGCACGCCGCTCGACCTCTTCGGCCTCGCCGCCTCGCGGCGGGAGGAGCGCCGGCTCGTCGGCTGGTACCAGGGGCTCGTCGACGAGGGGCTGGCGCGCCTGCGGCCCGCCAACGCGGCCGGGGTGGCCGAGCTCCTGCGGGTCGCCGACGAGATCCGCGGCTACGAGGCGGTGAAGGCCGCGGGCGCGGCGCGCGCCGCCGGCCGGGCCGAGGCCCTGCTCCGGGCGCTCCGCGGTCCGGCCCCGGCGGGGGACGAGCCCCCGCCCTCCGCGTCGAAACGAGAGGCTTCACCGTTCGACAATACGTAGGGCGGGGCCTCGTGCCCCGCCGCAGGTGGACGCGCGGCAACGGCGACGAAGGAGGACGCGATGGCGAGGAAGAAGGCCGGGGCTGCGGGGGCGCGCAAGGCGCCGGTCCTCGCCGGCTCGATGGCGGCGGACTGGGGGAAGGCGCGGAGCTACCTGGCGGCGACGGCGCGCGAGCTCGGCGCGCTGCCTCGCAAGCCCGAGCGCTCCGGGCCGGAGCAGGCCCGGGCGGAGGCCCTCCTCGCCGAGGGCCGGGCGGCGCGCGAGGCCTTCATGCGGCGCCACGCCGCCGCGGTCTACGACCGGCTCACCGGGAGGAAGACGCGCCTCCTCCGCCTCGAGGCGCTGGTCGCCGCCGCGGCCCGGGAGTTCCCGGGCCTCGTCCCCGCCGCCTCCGAGGTCGCGGCGGAGCGGGCCCACCCGCAGATGCACCAGGATGGGATCCAGATCGACCAGGGGATCTTCGTCGCCCACGTGCTCGACGACCGCTCCTGCGGCCTCCACCTCCTCCACGCCATGAGCCAGCCCACCGAGGGGGCGCTGGCGCGGCTCGACGAGTTCCGGGCGACCGGGAGGCTGGCCCTCCACTCCATGACGCTCGAGCGCCGGGGGCGGCTCGGGCGCATCTCCTTCCACCACCAGGCCTGGCTCAACGCCGAGGACGACGAGTACCAGGGGGCCCTGGAGGTTCTCGTCGACCTCGTGCTCCTCGACGACGGCATCGACGCCGGCGTGCTGCGCGGCGCGCCCATGCAGAAGGCGAAGTACGCCGGCCGGCGGGTCTTCGGCGCCGGCATCAACCTCACCCAGCTCTACTGGGGGAAGATCTCGCTCGTCGAGTTCATGCTGGTCCGCGAGACCGGGCCGCTCTCCAAGATCTACCGCGGCCTGGCGCGGGGGCCGTTCACCGAGAGCGGCGTCGAGGACCGGCTGGAGAAGCCGTTCATCGCCGCGGTGGACACCTTCGCCATCGGCGGCCACTGCCAGATGCTGCTGGTCATGGACCGGGTCGTCGCCGAGCGCGGGTCGTACTTCAACCTCCCGGCGCGCAAGGAGGGGATCGTCCCCGGCGTCGCCAACCTCCGGCTCCCGCGCTTCGTCGGCGAGCGGGCCACCCGCCAGGGCATCTTCTTCAACCGCCAGTTCGCGGCCGAGAGCCCCGCCGGGCAGCTCATCTGCGACGAGGTGGTGGAGGGCGAGGAGAGCATGGAGGCGGCCGTCGAGGCGGCGGCCGCCGAGCTCACCAGCGCCGGCAGGACGAGCCTGGTCGCCAACCGCCGGGCCCTCCGCGTCGGCGCCGAGCCCCTCGACCTCTTCCGCCGCTACATGGCGAGCTACGCGCGCGAGCAGGCCTACTGCCTCTACAGCCCGGCGCTCATCGACAACCTGGTGCGCAACTGGAGGGCGAACGAGCGGAGCGCCTAGCGGGCCGTCGCAGACCGCGGGGGCTGCTAGACTTCGCGCCGGTCCCAGGGGGCGCGCGTGGAGCTTGCGGGCTGGTTCCAGGAGCTGAGGCGTCGGCGGGTGCTCCGCGTGCTCGTCGGCTACGGCATCGCCACCTTCGCGATCCTCCAGGTCCTGGAGCCGGTGGTGCACGGGCTCCACGGTCCGGACTGGGTGGTGACGGCGGTGGTGGTGGCGCTCGGGCTCGGCCTCGCGCTGGCGCTCGCGCTCGCCTGGGCCTTCGACCTCCGGGGCGGGCGAATCGTGCGAACCGCGCCGGCCGCCTCCGGATCCGCGCCACCGCCCATGCCGGCGGCGGCGCTCGCCGCCGCCGCCGGGCCCTCGATCGCCGTGCTCCCCTTCGCCGACCTCTCGCCGGCCAAGGACCAGGACTACTTCTGCGACGGCATCGCCGAGGAGCTCCTGAACGCGCTCGCCGGCGTGCCCGGGCTCCGGGTCGCCGCCCGCGGGTCCTCGTTCCAGTTCAAGGGGCGGCCGGTGGACAGCCGCGACATCGGCCGGACCCTGGGCGTGACCTCGCTCCTCGAGGGGAGCGTGCGCAAGGCCGGCGAGCGCGTCCGCGTCAGCGCCCAGCTGGTGAGCAGCGGCGACGGCTACCAGCTCTGGTCGGAGACGTTCGAGCGCGGACTCCAGGACATCTTCGCCATCCAGGAGGAGATCGCGCAGGCGGTGGTCCGGGCCCTGAAGCTGCGGCTCGGAGGCGGGGAGGAGGCTCGCATCACCCGCGCCGGAACGCGGAACACCCGCGCCTACGAGGCCTACCTGCGCGGGCGCCAGTTCCTCATGGCCCACGGCGACGCCAACCTGCGCTTCGCGCGGCAGATGCTGAAGGGTGCCATCGAGCTCGACCCGGCCTTCGCCCAGGCCCACGCGGGCCTGGCCGACGCCGCCGCCATGATCCTGCAGTGGAACTTCGACCCGGAGCACGCCGCGGCGCTCCGCGCCGAGGCGCTGGCCGAGAGCGAGGAGGCCCTGCGCCTCGACCCGACGCTCGCCGAGGCGCACGTCTCGAGAGCCAACCTGCTCTCCCAGGTCGGGCGCGCAGAGGACGCCGAGCGGGACTTCCGCAGGGCGCTGGAGCTGACCCCGGGCCTCTCCGACGCCCACTACTTCTTCGCGCGCCATCTGGTCTCGGTCGGCCGGCCGGCCGAGGCCGCGGAACGCTTCGAGGAGGCGGCGCGCGTCAACCCCGACGACTACGCGTCGCTGTGCCTGGTCGTCACCGTCTACCGGGGGCTGGCGCTGGAGGAGCGGGCGCGAGACGCCGCGCGGCGCGCGGTGGCGGCGGTGGAGCGGCGCCTGCGGCTGGACCCCGGCGACCTCCGCGCCCTCTACCTGGGGGGCGGCGCGCTCGTCCACCTCGGCGAGCGGGACCGCGGTCTGGCGATGGCCGAGCGCGTCCTGGAGCTGCAGCCCGACGACTTCACCACGCAGTACAACGCCGCCTGCGTCTACGCGGTGGCCGGCGAGCGCGAGAGGGCCCTCGAGGCGCTCGGCCGCGCCGTCGCCGGGGGCCGCGGCTTCCGGAAGTGGATCGAGAACGACCACGACCTCGACACCCTCCGCGGGGACCCCCGGTTCGCGGAGATCCTGGGGAGGGTGAAGGCCTAGACGACGGAGCGCGGTTCGTGAACGCCTTCCATCGACCTACGCAGCGGTCACGAATCGAGATCGGTCGTTTGGGTGGACCCGGAGCCCAGAGGAGGAACCACATGAAGCCATCGCTGAAGGCGGGCCTGACCTACGAGTTCAAGTACCAGGTCCCCGAGAGCAAGACCGTCCCGCACGTCTACCCCGAGTCGCCGAAGTTCCAGGAGATGCCGCGGGTGTTCGCCACCGCCTACCTGGTCGGGCTCCTGGAGTGGGCCTGCATCGAGGCCATGGCGCCGCACCTCGACCCGGGCGAGCAGTCGGTGGGGACCGACATCCGCGTCTCGCACACCGCCGCCACGCCGCCCGGGTTCACGGTCGCGGTGAGCGTGAAGCTGGACGAGGTCGAGGGGCGGCGGCTGAAGTTCTCCGTCCGGGCCCACGACGGCGTCGACGCCATCTGCGAGGGCACGCACCAGCGCTTCGTCATCGACCCGGTGCGCTTCGGGAAGAAGCTGGCGGAGAAGGCGAAGACGGCGCAGGGCTGACCCCCTTCGCCTCCAGCCGCGCCCGGACCGCCTCGATGTTCGCGCGCGCGGCGTCGTGGAAGCCCTGGCGCCGCGCCCGGAGCTCGCGGACCAGCTCGAGGCCGCTCCTGGCGCAGGGCGGGAGGTCGGCGCCGGTCGTCCCCAGCGGCGCCGTCCGCTCGCCCCAGCGGACCAGGTGGGCGCACCAGGTGAGGCCGGCGCCGAAGCCGGGAAGGAGGAGGTGGGCCCCGGGCCGCACCCGCCCCTCCTCCAGCGCCTCGACGAGCGCCACCGGGACGGTGGCCGCCGACATGTTCCCGTAGCGCTGCACGTTCACGAACACCTTCCCCGGTTCCACGCCGAGCCGCCGGGCGACGGCGTCGATGATGCGCAGGTTCGCCTGGTGCGGGATGACGAGGTCCACGTCCGCCACCTTCATCCCGCGCCGGCGGAGCGCCTCCTGGCCGGCGCGAGCCATCTGCACCACCGCGCGCTTGAAGATCTCCTGGCCGTCGAAGTTCCACTTGGTGAAACCGTACGGCAGGCCGCAGTTCGCGAAGCGCGCGCCGATGCCGCGGATGTCGAGCGTCTCGCGGGCCTCGGCGTCGCAGCCCAGGCTTTCGGAGAGCAGGCCCTCCTCGCGCTCGCTCGCCTGGACGACGACGGCGCCGCAGCCGTCGCCGAAGAGCACCGCCGTGTTCCGGTCGTCCCAGTCGACGAAGGGGGTCGGGACCTCGCCGCCGACGACCAGCGCCGCCCGCAGCACGCCGGTGCGGACGAGCGCGGTGGCGGTCGAGAGGCCGTAGAGGAAGCTGGTGCAGGCGGTGTTGAGGTCCATGGCGGCGGCGCGCCGGGCGCCGAGCCGGAGCTGCACCCCCGAGGCCACGTTGGGCGCGAGCTCGTCGCCGATGGTGCTGCCGACGAGGACCAGGTCGAGCGCCTCGGCGGGGATCCCGGCGCAGGCGAGCGCCCGCGCCCCCGCCACCACCGCCAGGTCGCCGAGCGGCACGTGCGAGACCCGCCGTTCCTTCATCCCGGTCCGCGTCGTGATCCACTCGTCGTCGGTGTCGAGGAAGGTGGCGAGGTCGGCGTTGGTGAGCACCGCCGGCGGGAGGCACTTCCCCCAGCCGGTGATGGCGGCGTGCGGCATCGTCCCTCCGCGGGAATGCGTCCGGCGCACCTTAGCAGGGCGGCAGCGGCCGGTGCGCGACCCGGCCCCGGAAAGAGCGCCGCCGCCGCGGCGCGCCGCGTCAGGCCGGCGGGCCCGTCCTCCCCTTCACACCCACCGCACCCCGCCGTCGGCGGTGAAGAGGAGGCCGCAGCGCACCGCGCCTCCGGACGCCAGGCCCAGCTCCGCCAGGATCCGCCCGTAGCTCCGCACCTGCTCCACGTAGGCCGGGTGCGAGTCGCGCACGTCGCCCGGCGGCGGCGCGTCGGTCTTGAAGTCCAGCACCACCAGCTCGCCGCCCCGCGCCGCGACGAGGTCGACGTACCCGAGCAGCAGCGCCTCTTCCCGCGCCGCCGCCACCGGATACTCCAGCCGGAGGTCCTCGCCGGGCGGGCGCCGCAGACCCAGGCCTCCCAGCGCCGCCAGCGCGCGCTCGACGTCGGCAGCGGCCTCGGCGAGGTGCTCGGCGAGCCCGCAGGCGCGCGCCGCCCGCGCCGCCGCCTCCGCCGCCGAGAGGGCGGGATCGCGAAGGGCGTGGCCGACGGCGGCGTGCACCGCCTCGCCGAAGGCCGGGCCGAAGCGCCCGGGACGCGCCCGGAGCCGCTCGCCGGCCTCGCCCTCGCCCTGCGCCTCGAGGTCCGCGGCGCGGTGGGCCTCGGCGGCGACGCCCCGGGGCACGAGCCGCGGCCGCCCCGCCTCGGCCGCGGCCGCCGCCCAGTCGCGCTCAACTGCGGCGGCGAGCGCATCGGCGACCCGGGGCTCGTGCTCCGGCGGCGGGCGGGCCAGGCGCGCCCAGGCGGGCGGGCCGGCGTCGGTCCAGCCCTCGTGGGCCAGGACGGCGGGGGGCTCCCCCTTCCCCAGGAGCGCGCGCGTGACCTCGCTCCTCGTCGTCACCGGGAGGACGAGAAGGTCGCGCGCCCGCGTGGCGGCCACGTAGACGAGGCGGCGCCGCTCGGCGTCGTGGAAGGCTCGTTCCCGGTCCAGGAAGTCGCCCGCCTCGGGCTCCTGCCAGGAGAGGCCGTCGAGGCTCATGGCCCAGGCCTTCCCGGTGCGTTCCACGAACCACTGGCGGGCGTGGTCGCGCGACGCCATCGGCGCGCGCGCGTCCCACCAGACCACCACCGGGAACTCGAGCCCCTTGGCCTGGTGGATGGTGAGGATGCGGACGGCGTCGCCGCCCACCGGGTGCGGCGGGTCGAGCGCCCGCGGGTCGAGCGCCCACTCGCGGAGCCGGGCGGTGACGCCGTCGAAGTCGAGCCCCTCGGCGGCGGCCAGGCGCTCGACCTCGAAGCACAGCTCGCGCAGCCGCTCCAGGCGCTGGGCGCCGTTCGGGCCCAGGGCCACGGCGCGGGCGAACCCGGTGCGCTCGAGGAGGTCGCGCGCGGTCTCGCCCGGCGGCCGCGCCAGGCGGCGCCGGCGGAGGTCCCCGACCAGCGCCTCGGCGGCGCGCGCCCGGACCACCCCCTC
The DNA here is from genome assembly GCA_036555405.1 of Anaeromyxobacteraceae bacterium. Taxonomy (GTDB): domain Bacteria; phylum Myxococcota; class Myxococcia; order Myxococcales; family Anaeromyxobacteraceae; genus DATBLK01. Next base: position 3,946 of record DATBLK010000127.1, on the reverse strand, counting down.
GTCGGCCTCGGGCGCCTCCGGCGCCCGGGCGCGGGCCAGGTCGCGGAGGTCGAGGGCGAAGAAGGGCGGGCGGAACGTCGCCGCCGCCGCCACGCCGTCGTCGCGGTCGGCGACCCCCCGCAGGGCGAGCAGGAGCTGGCGGTGGAGCGGGTCGTCGAGGAACAGCGTCCCGCCCCGCGCCGACCAGGGGACGCCGAGCCGGTCGAGCGCCTCGAGGAGGAGGTCGACGTTCCAGGTGGAGTGCGCCAGGACGGCGACGTCGCCGTAGCGGACCGGCCGCGCCAGCCCGCTCGCCGGGTCGACCACCACCTCGGTGCCCTCGACGGCCCGGCGGATCCAGGTGGCCAGCACCTCGGCCTCGCGCCGGCGGTCGTTGCCCACGTTCCCCGACTCGGTCAGGTAGGGGAGGGCGGCGACGCCGGCCGGCCGAAGCCCGGCTCGCCCCGCGTCGAGCCGGCGGTTCGCGACCCTTCCGGAGGCGGCGTCGAGCTGGGGCTGGCCCGGCTCCGGCCTCCCCAGGATCTCGTCGAAGCGGTCGTTCAGGTGGCCGAGGAGCGCCGGCTCGGAGCGGAAGCTCGCCGTCAGCGTCACCGCGAGGTGCGGGCCGGCCACCACGATGCCGCGCACCCGCTCGTACACCGAGATGTCGGCGCGGCGGAAGCGGTAGATCGACTGCTTCGGGTCCCCCACCAGCGTGAGCTTGCCCGCCGCCAGCCGGACCTCGTCCCAGGTCCCCGCCCGCTGCCCGTCCTCGCACAGGTAGAGGACGATCTCGGCCTGGAGGGGGTCGGTGTCCTGGAACTCGTCCACGAAGACGTGGTCGAGGAGCCGCTGCATCTCGCCTCGCACCGCCGGGTGGTCGCGCATCAGGTCGCGGAGCTTGAGGAGCAGGTCCACCTGGTCGAGCGCCCGGCGGCGCGCCTTCACCTTCTCGTACATCGCCACCACCGCCGGGAGGGAGCGAACCAGGCGCGTCGCCAGCCAGCGGCGAAGCGGGCGCGTCACCGCGTCGCGGAGGGGCTCGCCGCCGTCCGCGCCCTTCGTCCACGCCCTGTAGGCCTCCCAGCCGCCCCCGTCGCCGGGGAAGTCCCGCTTCTTCTGGAGGTCGACCCGCTTCACGGCCTGGCGGAGCTCCCGCCAGATGGCGACCGGGTCCCCGAGCTCGGCGGCGCGGGCGAGGCGCTCGACGGTGCGCCCCAGCCAGCGTGTGCCGGCGCCGGTACCTGCCGCGCCCGCGGCGAGCCGGCGGAAGCCCTCGATGGCCCGGTGCAGCTCCTCGACGTCGAAGGGCGCAGCCGCCGGCGGGTCCGGCGCGACGTCGCGCTGCAGCACGAAGCCCTGGAAGAGCGCGTCCAGACCGGCCTGGACTCCCCAGTCGAATTCCCGGCTCTCCACCCGCACGCCCGCCGCCGCGGCGTCGCGGATGGTCTCCTCGGCCTCGCGGGCCTGAGCCCGGGAGCAGGAGGTGCCGGACAGCTCCTCGGCGAGCCGACCGGACGCCGTTGCCTGGAGGAGCAGCTCGAAGCTCTCGCGGCAGAGCGCGCCCTCGTCGTCCACGACCTCGTAGGAGGGGCTGAGCCTGGCCTCCACCGGCCGGAGACGGAGGAGCCGGTCGGCGAACCCGTGCACCGTCCCCACCAGGGCGGTGTCCGCCTCGGCGAGCGCCGCCAGGAGCCGCTCCCGGCGCGCCGGGGCGGGCCCCTCCGCCAGGCCGGCCAGGAGCCGCTGGCGCAGCCGGAGCCCGAGCTCGCCCGCCGCCTTGCGCGTGAAGGTCACGGCCGCGATCCGCGAGAGCGGGACCGCGGGCCGCGCCTCGTCCTCGGGCGCGACCATGTCCACGAGCCTCCGGACGAGGAGCGTGGTCTTCCCGGTGCCGGCCCCGGCGTCGACGAGCACGTTCACGCCGCGTGCGGCCACCGCGGCGTCGCGCTGGGCCTGGTCGGGTGCCGGCCGTCGGGCGCTCACCCGTCCCCTCCCCGAAGCGCCAGGAAGCCGGCGAGCGCCCCGGCCGCGCTTCCCGCCGCCGCCGCCGAGCGCTGGCGCACCTCGTCTCCGCAGGCGGGCCGGAAGGCGCAGTGGCGGCAGTCCTCGCCGCCGGGAGCGGGCGGGAACGACCGCTCGGCGAGGAGGCGCGCCGCCAGGAGGAGCCACGACTCGGTGGCCCGCAGGAGCTCGCCGAAGTCGGCGCGGAAGGGCCGCTCCTCGCCGCTCTCGACGTAGACGTAGGCGGCCTGGAGCTCCCGCGGCAGGCCCCATTCGGCGGCCAGCTTCCGGGCGACGAGGCCGTAGAGGCCCAGCTGCACGTCGCGCGCCGGCGTCGGCGCCTCCTCGTCGCCGGCGCGCGGGTGCTCGCGCCCGGTCTTGAGGTCCCGCACCAGCGCGTGGTCGCCCTCGACGTCGATGCGGTCGATCCGGCCGGCGACGTGCAGCTTCGCCCCCGCGAGATCGAGCGCCAGGGGCTCGGGTACGCCGAAGGGCTGCTCGACGGCGACGAAGCGCCGGAGCTTCAGCGTCCAGTCGTACGCGAGGAAGGTCTCGACGTCGCGCAGCAGCCGGGCCCGCTCCTTGGCCTGGACGGCGTCGCCGACGAGCGGCCGGGTGGCGAGGAGCGCCGCCAGCCCGCCGCCGGCCACCTCGGAGGCCACCTTCTTCCAGTGCGCCAGCGTCCCCTCCCGGGCCACGAAGGCGCGGCCGTGCCGGCGGAAGAAGGCCTCCGCCACCTCGTGGAAGAGGCTCCCGTACGACAGGGGGTCGAGCTCGCGGACCGGGGGCGCGCCCGCCGGCTCCCGCCACCCGAGGATGCGCTCGCGGAGGAAGCGGAGCGGACACTCGAGGAGCATCGCCAGCGCCGAGGCCGAGATGGGCTTCGCCGGGTCGAGGCCGGGAACCGGGGGGAAGGGGCCGGCGCCGCCCAGGACGCCGTCCACCGGGCCCAGGCCGTCGGGGCGCGCCAGCGCCCGGATGCGAGCCAGGTCGAGGTGAGGCTCCCCGCGCCAGCCGGGCGGGACCTCGCCGCGCCGCGCGGCGCGGTCGAGCCACGGCGTCGCGCCGACCGGCCGCTCCTCCCGGAAGCGCGCCGCCTCGGCCCGCGCCGGCGCGAAGGCGGTCCGCTCCAGGGCCTCGAGGTCGGGGATGGTCGCCGGCCGCAGGGCGTCGGGGCGGCCGAGCGCCGCCGCCGCCTCCACCAGGACGGCACCCGGCTCGCGCTCGCTCCGGTCGAGGTCGCTCCGCGGGGCGGAGAGCGCCACGGCGCGCTCCGCCTCCCGCACCGCGCGGTGGAACGCCTGGAGCTGAAAGAGGGCGCGGTCGGCGGCCCGCGGGACGAGCGGGCCCGCCTCCGCCCGCATGCCCTCGGGGAGCACGGCGTCCTCCCGGCCCGGCGCCGGCACCGCGCCCTCGCCGAGGCCGACGACGCGGACCGCCTCGAAGGGGAGGCCGGCGGCGGCCGCGATGGTGCCCAGGAACACGGCCGGCTCGCCGAAGCGGACGGTGGGGACGCGGAGCGCGAGGAGCCGGTCCTCGATCGCCTCGAGGGCCGCCCGGCCGCGCAGCGAGGCCCCGACGGCGTCGCCGGCCACGGCCTCGAGCGCGCCCCCGAGGAGCGCCCGCACCGGCGCGCCCGGGCCCGGGTCGAGGAGCCGGGACTCGAGGAACCCGAGGAGCGCCGGCGCGACCTCGGAGAGCGGACGCTCCTCGACGACGAGCCGGGCCAGCGCCACCAGCGCGTCGAGCGCCGGGCGCGACGCCCGCAGGGCCTCGAGCGCGCCGCCGAGGCGGCGGGCGTCGCGCTCCTCGGCGAAGGGGGCGCGAGCCAGCGCCTCGAGGGCGGCCGCCAGCCCGGCCTCGCGCTCCGCGGCGCGCGGCGACCACTCGAGCGCCTGGAGCGGGGCGGCGGCGTTCCCGCCGACGGTGCCGAGCGACCAGGCGAGCTCCGCCGCCTCGCCGT
>DATBLK010000117.1:0-4248 GCA_036555405.1 Anaeromyxobacteraceae bacterium | reverse complement strand
GCTCGGCCACCGCCCCGTGCAGGTCCAGGCCGCGCGAGGTGAGGACGATCCGCCCGCGGCGCCGCACCGCAAGGCGGCGCCGCAGGAGGGGGGGGATCTCCACCCGCCGCAGGGGCGGCACCTCCGCCTCCGGCAGCCCCTCCGACGTCCGCAGCGCCAGCAGCACGCGCTCGCGGGCGAGCTCGACCGGCCCGAGCCGCTCCTCCACCGCCGAGGGCAGTCGCCCCGCCTCGACGTCGGCGAGCCAGGCGGCGGCGCGCCGGTGGTTGGCCCAGCGGAACGCCTCGCCGCCGAGCCCGAGGTTCCCGTGCGCCCCGGGCCCGATGCCGAGCCAGCTCTGGCCCGCCCAGTAGAGCCGGTTGTGCACCGAGGCCCGGCCCGCCCGCGCGTAGCTCGAGATCTCGTAGCGCCGGAAGCCCGCCCGCCGCAGCGCCACGCGGATGGCGCGCCCCTGTGCCAGGACCTCCTCGTCGGCCGGGAGGGCGATGCGACCCTGCGCCCGGAGGCGCGAGAGCGGCACCTCCTCGGCGAGGGCCTCGGCGTCGAGCGTGAGCGCATAGGCGGAGACGTGCGTGACCGGGAGCGCGGCCGCGCGCTCGGCGTCGCGCCGGGCGGTCTCGGCGGTCGAGCGCCGGCCGCCGTAGATGAGGTCCACCGAGACGTCGGCCGCGGCGGCGGCCGCGGCCCGCACCGCGGCCTCGGCGTCCTCCGGCCGGTGGCGGCGCCCCAGCTTCCCCAGCACCGCCCGGTCGAACGACTGGACGCCCACCGAGAAGCGGGTCACGCCGGCGGCGGCGTAGGCGGCGAGCCGCCCCGGGTCGGCCGACTCCGGGTTCACCTCCAGGGTGACCTCGGCGCCGCCGCGGAGACCGAGGCCCCGCGCCGACCGCACCAGCGCGGCCACGCCGTCGGGGTCCCACAGGGAGGGCGTGCCACCCCCGACGTAGAGGCTCCGGCACTCGAGGCCGGCGAAGGCCGGCGCGCGGCGCGCCAGCTCGGTTAGCAGGGCCGCGCCGAATCGCGCCTGCGGCACCGGGCCCGTCTCCACCGCGAAGTCGCAGTAGGGGCAGCGGTGGCTGCACCAGGGGAAGTGGGCGTAGACGCCGAAGGGCGCGGCCACGGGACCTCACCTCCCCTGGAGCCGGGCGGCGAGGTCCTGGTTCTTGGCGTGGTAGCGAGCCACCTCGGCGCTCAGGAACTCGCTCTCGGTGCGGAGCTCGGCGAGCTCCTCCCGGACCGCCGCCAGCTCCCGCTCGGCCGCGGCCAGCCGCTCCGCGGCGCCCGGCTCGCCCCCGGAGCGGTCGGCCAGCGACCGCTCCAGCTCGGCGACGCGGCGGCGGGCCTGCGCCTCGGCGCGCGCGCTCCCCTCCAGGCGCCGCTCCAGGTCGACCATCGCGGCCCGCAGCCGCGTCCCCTCGGACGCGACCCGCCGCTCCACCTCGGCCTGCGCCTGGGCGCGGGCGCGCCGCTCGACCTCCGCCTCGTGGAAGAGGCGGCGCGACTCCTGCCCCGACCGCTCCGCCTCCAGCTCCACCACCCGCCGCTGCAGCTCGCTCACCTCGGCCTCGCGCCGCGGCAGCTCCGCAGCCCGCGCCTGGCTCTCGGCCAGCCGCCGCTGCAGCTCCCCCACCTCGGCGTCGCGCCGCGCCAGCTCCGCGGCCCGGGCCTGGCTCTCGGCCGCGGTGCGCTCGCGCACCCGCTCCCGCTCGGCGGCGGCCTCCTCGGCGGCTCGCGCCACCGCCTCGGCGTGCTGGGTCCGCTGGCGCAGGAGCTCCTGGGCCGTCGCCAGCTCGCGGCGGAGCCGGGGCGCCTCCTCGGCGGCGGGCTCGAGCGCCCGGAGGCGGTCGCGCTCCTCGGCCGCGGCCCGCGCCTCGGCGCGGGCCCGCTCGTGAGCCGCGTGCTCGGCGGTCAGCTGGCGCCCCAGCTCCTCGCGGTCCGCGGCGAGGCGCGCCTCGCGCTCGCTGGCCTCGGCGACCGCCCGCTCCAGCCGGACGACCTCGCCCTGCGCACCCTGGGCGCTGGCGCTCTTGGCGTCGAGGGCGCGCGCCAGCTCCTCGGCGCGTCCCCGGGCGTCCTCGAGCTCCGCCTCGCGGGCGCGCACCATCTGCTCCAGCGCCGCCGCCTTCTCCTCGTGGGCGCGGGTCTCGCCCCGGGCGGCGCCGAGCTCGCCCGAGAGCTGCTCCAGGGCCTCGGCGCGGCGCTTCAGGTCGGCCTCGAGCGCGCCGACCCGGGCTCCGGCCTCGGCGAGCTCGCCGGCGACGGCCTCGGAGTGGGCGCGGGCCGAGCGGAGCTCCTCCTCGAGCTGGCCCGAGCGGCTGGCGGCGCGGGCCGCATCCTCCTCGTGGGCCGTCGCCTGCCGGGCGAGGCGGGACTCGAGCCCCGCCATCTCCACCGCGGTGTCGTCGCGCTCGCCGCGGAGCCGGGCGAGCTCGGTCTCGTGCTCGGCCCGCTCGCGAAGGCGCGAGGCCTCCTCGGCCGCCAGGGCCTCGGAGGCGCGGGCCGCGGCCTCGACGTGGGCGCGCGACTCCTCGTCGTGCGCGGCCTGGAGCGCGGCCCGGTCCTGCCCCGCGGCGGCGAGCCGCTCGGCCCAGGACTGCTCCGCCGCCTCCTTCTCGCGGATGGCGTCGTTCAGGACCTCGGAGATGGACTGCCGGAGCCGATCCGACTCGGCGAGGCGCGCCTCGAGGCCGGCGACCGCGCGGCCCGCCTCCTCCTCGCGGCGACCGGCCTCGGCCTCGAGCTCGCGGGCCCGGGCCTCGACGGCGGCGCGCGCCGCGGTCTCGGCCTCGGCCCGGGAGCGCAGCAGCTCCAGCTCGCCGCGCAGCGCCGCGGCGTCGCCGCGCAGCGCCGCGTGGGCCTCGCGGGCGCGGGCGATGAAGGCGTCGCGGGCCCGGAGCCGCTCGCGGAAGAACTCGAGCTTCTCCTCGGGCGTGCCCTTGGGCGGCGCCGGGTCGCGGGGCGGCTCGGCGAAGGGGTCGTGCGGCTCGGCGCGCGGCGGCGCCGGCTGGGCGGGGCGGGCCGGCGCGGCGGCGGGCGCGGCCTCCGCCGGGGGGGCGGCCGGCGGCCGCAGGGGGGGCGGGGCGGCCGGCGGCGCGGCCGCCCGCGGGCTCGCGTCGGGGTCGTGGAGCAGCGTGGCGGCGCGGCCGAGGAGGTCCGCGAGGTCGAGCGGCTTGCGCAGGTAGTCGTCGGCCCGCGTCCGCGTCTGCCGGTGCGCCTCGATGGCCTGGTCGCTCGCCTCGCTCGTGTACAGGATGAGCGGGACCGGCCCGAGGGCCCTCCGGATGCGGTTGCAGACCGAGAAGCCGCTCACGTCGGGCAGCTCCGCGGCCAGGAGGACGAGGTCGGGCCTCGAGGCGCGGGCGCGGTCCACCGCCGCCTCGCCGGCAGGCACGTTCGTCACCTGGAAGCCGGCGGGCGCGAAGGCGCGCCGCACCGACTCGGCGAGACGGGCGTCGGCCTCGACGTGGAGAAGCTCCCGGGCCATCGAATCTCGAATCGTACCGCGGGCGAGATGCGGGACCAAAGAAGAGAGGTGAGGGCGGCGCCCGCTTCCGCCCTCCGGAGCCGCGGCCGCGGCCGCGGGAACGGTCGCGTATGCTCTCCCCGTGCCCTTCTCCGTCACCCTGTGCGTTCCCGCCCCCGCGGCCGACGACCGCGCCGCGCTGCTCGTCGAGGCCGGCGCCTCGGGCGTCGAGGTCCGGGAGGAGGGCGTCGCGCCCATGCCGGGCGAGCGCCGTCCCCCGCCGGGCTTCGCCCTGCTCGTCGCCTGGTTCGACTCCCGCGGCGCGGCGGAGCGCGCCATGGCGAGCGCCGGCGCGGAGGGGGCCCTCGCGGAGGTGGCGGAGCAGGACTGGGCCGAGGCGTGGAAGCGGGACCTCGTCCCCTTCGCCGTGGGGCGCGTCTTCGTCCGCTTCTCCTGGGCGCCGGCGCGCCCCCCGCCGGGCTGCGTCGAGGTGGTGCTCGACCCGGGCATGGCCTTCGGGACCGGGGCGCACCCCACCACCGCGCTGTGCCTCGAGGCCCTGGGCGACGCGCTCCTGGAGCGGCCGGGCGCGAGCGTGCTGGACGTGGGGACGGGGTCGGGGATCCTGGCCATCGCCGCTGCGCGGCTGGGCGCGGGCCGGGTCGCCGCCAGCGACCTCGACCCGGCGGCGGTCCGGGTGGCGCGGGAGAACGCCGCCCGGAACGGCGTCGAGCTGGCCGTCGACGGCCGCGGCGCGGACGCCGTCCCGGGCCGCTTCGACCTGG
>DATBLK010000090.1:0-12025 GCA_036555405.1 Anaeromyxobacteraceae bacterium | reverse complement strand
GTCGTGGGGCCCGCTGCACGTCGCCCACCCGGGCGACCTGGCGCCCCGGCCGGTGGCGCGGCGCGCCGGGTCGGGCGCCTGAGTGGCCGGCGCCGGGCCCCAGCTCCATTTCGAGACCCCGGAGCGGGTGGCGCTCACGCTGGAGGTTGCGGGCCTCGGGTCGCGGGCGCTCGCCTTCCTCGTGGACCTCCTCGTCCTCTTCCTCTTCTGGGTCGCGGCCCTGCTCCTCTGGTCGATCCGCGGCGACCTCATCCGCTCGGCCCAGGCGCTCTCCGGCCTGGCGCAGGTCGGGGCGGCGCTTGCCTTCCTCGCCGGGGGCTGGGCCTACGACGTCCTCTTCGAGGTCCTCGGCGCGGGCCGCACGCCGGGCAAGCGCGCCCTGGGCCTGCGGGTGGTCCGGGTCGACGGCGGCCCGGTGGGGCTCCTCGAGTCGCTGGCGCGCAACCTCCTCCGGGCCGCCGAGGTGCCGCTGCTCTACGCGCCTGGCGTGCTCCTGGTGGCGCTGACGCCGCGCCACCAGCGGCTCGGCGACCTCGCCGCCGGGACGCTCGTCGTCCGCGACCGGGCCCACGACCTCTCCCGCTACGGGCCGCCGGAGGGAGAGGGGCCGGCGCGGTGGCGGCTCCCCGCCGGCGGCGCCGCCCGCGCGCTGCCGGCCGGCGACTTCGAGCGGCTCGCCGACTTCCTGCGCCGGCGGAGGGAGATCGAGCCCGAGGCCCGGCGCCGCATCGCCGAGGCGGCGGCGGCGTCGCTGGCGGCGCGGGCCGGGGCGCCGCTCCCCGCGCCCGCCGAGGCCGAGGCCTTCCTCGAGGCGCTGGCGTCGGACGCCGCCGGGGGACCGGCGTGAGCGCGCGCGGGAGGAGCGTGGGGGCCTTCGTCCGGAGCCGGCGCCGGGGCTGGGAGCGGCTCGACCGGCTCTCGGCCCGCGTCGGCGGAGGGCGGCTCTCGCTCGAGGAGGTGGAGGAGATCGACCGCCTCTACCGGCGTACCGCCGCCGACCTCGCCTTCGCCCGGACCGCCTTCCCCGGCACCGACGCCGAGGGCTACCTGGCCCAGGTCGCGGCCCGGGCCTACGCCGCCCTCTACCGGCGCCGCGGCCCGGGTCCGGGCGCGCTGCGGCGGCTGCTCCTCCGGGACCTCCCCGGCACCTTCGTGCGGCGGGCCCCGCTCTTCGCGCTGGCCGCGGCGCTGCTCGCCGCCGGGGTCGCGGCCGGCGCGCTGGCGGTGACGTTCGACCCGGCGGCGGCGGCCGCGCTGGTGCCGGCGCCGGTGCGGGCGTCGGTGGGGGCGGGGCGGATGTGGACCGACTCGATGCTGGGCCTGGCGCCCGGGGCCGCCGGAGGCGCGCTCTCCCGCCACAACGTCTCGGTCTCGGCCCTGGTCTTCGCCGGCGGCTTCACCGGCGGCCTGCTCACCGGCTGGCTCCTCTTCACCAACGGCCTGCTGCTGGGCGCGGTGGGAGCCTACTGCGCCCACCGCGGGATGGCGGCGCCCTTCTTCTCCTTCGTCGCCGCCCACGGCCCGGCGGAGCTCACCGCCCTGGCGCTCGCGGGCCAGGCCGGCTTCCTCCTGGCCTCGGCCCTGGTCGCGCCCGGCGAGTGGCCGCGCCGGGAGGCGCTGGCGGCGCGGGGGCGGGAGGCCGCGAGGCTCCTCCTGGCGGTGGTCGCGATCCTGCTCGTCGTCGGCCCGGTGGAGAGCGCGGTCTCCCCCGGCGCCCTCTTCCCCGGGCCCGCCAAGGCGGCCCTGGGGCTGGGCCTGGCGGCCGCCGTCCTGCTCTACCTCTGGCGGCTGGGGAGGCGCGCCGCGGCCGGCGCGGGGCGGTAGTTGACGCGCGCCGGCGGGGCCGGCGGGGCGGGCCGCCCCTCGCGCTCCAGGCGCGCGAACCAGCGCGCCGCGCGCGCCCGGATCGCCGCGCTCCCGGGGTCCTCGGCGCCGGCCCCGGGAAGGGCGGCGGCGGGCGCCGCCGCCGGGCGGCCCAGGACCCGCGCCCCGGCCGCGCTCCGGAAGACCTCGGCGTAGAGCGAGGAGTGCGTGCGCCCGCAGAAGGGACACTGCCAGTAGCGCACCGGGCTCCCCGGCGCCGTCCATCCGGTCATGAGGACGCGGCAGTGGGTGCACTCGACGCGGGCGTCCATTGCAATCGGAAGATATCGGCCCCAGGATCGCCGTCAACTTCCCGCCCCATGCCCGCCATCGTGAACCTCGACGGCCGACTCGTCCCGCCCGCGGCGGCGGCGGTCTCGGTCTTCGACCGGGGCTTCCTCGCCGGCGACCAGGTCTACGAGGTGGTGCGCACCTACCGGATGCGGCCCTTCGCGCTCGACGCGCACCTCGCCCGCTTGCGGCGCTCGGCCGCGCGCGTCGACCTCGGGCTCCCCTGGGACGAGGCGCGCGCCGCCGCCGAGGTGGACCGCACCCTCGAGGCCTCTCGCGGCGGCGACCCCGACGACCCGCTGGCAGCCCCGTGGAACCGCGGCCAGCGGCTCGTCCGGCTCGTCGCCACCCGGGGCGCCGCCGACGCCGGCGTGGATCTCCCGGAGCCGGGCCCGCGCGCCATCGTCATCGCCCAGCCCCTCCGCGGCCCCCCGGCCGCGGCCTACCGCGACGGGGTCGGCTGCGTGCTCGCCACGCCCCTGCCGCGGGAGGACCCGTCGGCCAAGACCGGCCGCCACCTCGCCGAGGCGGCGGCCGGCCGCCGGGCGCGCGCCGCGGGCGCCGAGGAGGCCATCCTCGTCGACGGCGGCGGGCGCGTCACCGAGGGCGCCTCCTCCAGCGTCTTCCGGGTGCGCGGCGGCCGGGTCGAGACCCCGCCCCTCGCCGCCGGGATCCTCGCGGGCGTGACCCGCGGGATCGTCCTCGACCTGGCGCGCCGGGCCGGCCTGCCGCCGGCGGAGGCCGACCTGTCCCCGGAGGACCTCCGCGCCGCCGACGAGATCTTCATCACCTCGACGACGCGCGAGGTGCTGCCGGTGACGCGGCTCGACGGCGCCCCGGTGGGCGCCGGCCGCCCCGGCCCGGTGACCCTGCGGCTCCACGCCCTCTTCCGCGAGGCGGCGGAGCGCACCGCGGGGTAGACTCGTCGACGATGGGCCCCCGCCTCGCGCTGGCCGTCGCCCTCGCCGCCGCACTGCCGGTCGGCGCCGAGGACCCGCTGGTGGAGCGCGCCATCCAGGCGCTGCAGCGCGACCCCTCGATGAAGGTCCGGACCCAGGCGGCGCTGGTCCTGGCGCAGCGGGGCGCGCGCCAGGCGCTGGCGGTGCTCACCCGCGCCCTGGCCGCCGACGAGAGCCCGGCGGTCCGCATCGCCGCCGCCGCGGCCCTGGCGCGCCTGGCCGACATCGCCGCCCGGGAGCCGCTGGAGGCGGCGCGGACCGCGGACCCGGACCCGGCGGTCCGCTCCGCCGCCTCCCGCGGGCTCGCCGACCTCCTCGCCTCGTCGAACCGCTCCCTCTCGCTCGACGAGGCGCAGGGGAGGGCCGGCGACGATGCGGCGCGGGCCGCGCTCCACGAGTCGCTGGCCCGGCACCTCCGGCGGCAGGGGTTCGCCGTCGTCGGGCCCGGCGCCGCGGCCGGGTTCCGGCTGAAGCCGGCGGTGCTCGAGCTCGAGATCACGCACGGCGGCGGGAAGCTGGCCATCTCGGTGAAGGCCTCGGTGGTCGCCGTCGACTCGCAGGGGCGGGTGGTGGCGATGGTGGAAGGCGGGGCGCGGCTCCGCGCCACCGGCGGCGTCAAGGAGTCGGCCCAGAAGCAGCTCGCCGCCCGCGCGCTCGACGCCGCGGCGGTGAGCCTCTCGGAGGACCTCGCCGCGCGGCTGCGGTGAAGGAGGAGCGGGATGAACGAGACGACGGCGGCGCCCGGCCCGGTCACGGGCAGCTCCCACTACCGGCGGCACGTCCGGAACTACCTGCTCGACGCGCGGATGCAGCTCCGCTACGCGAGCTACCTCGTGGCCATCGCCATGGCGCTCTCGGGCTTCCTGGGCTGGCGCCTGTGGAAGGCCTTCCGCGAGGCGAGCAGGCTGGTGGCGCTCGGCGACCCGGTGGCCGACGAGGCCATCGGCAAGATGATGGCTCGCGAGGACCTGGTGCGCATGGGCTGGCTCGCGGCCGGGCTCGCCGCGGTGCTCCTCACCCTGCTCGCCTTCGCGCTCGTGACCACCCACAAGGTCGCCGGCCCGGCGCTGGTGCTGGGGCGGACCTGCCGGGAGGTGGGCGAAGGCAAGCTGCGCCGGCCGCGGCCCCTGCGGCACGGCGACCTCCTCACGCGCCTGGCCCGCGAGGTCGCCGCGATGGTGGACGCGCTGCGGGCCCGCGAGGAGCGCGAGCGCGCCGCCATCCTCGAGGCCTCGGCGGCCCTGGGCGGCGGAGCGGAGGCGGAGGAGCGGGCGCGCCAGGCCCTGGGCAAGCTCGCGGCGGAGAAGGCGGAGCGACTGTCGTCGTGAGGGCGGCGGCCGTCGCCGTGGCGGCGCTCGCTGCGGCGGCGTGCCGGGGGCCGACCGCGACCGCAGTTCCCTCTCCCCCGCCCGGCGGGGGAGAGGGCCGGGGTGAGGGGGCGGCGACCTCGACCACGACTGCGCACGCGGTTCCCTCTCCCCCGCCCAGCGGGGGCAGCTGGAGAGGGCTTCGCCCTCTCCACCGGGAGGGCCGGGGTGAGGGGGCGACCGCGGACGCTCTCCCTCCCCCCCTGCCGCCCCCCGAGGCCCTGCAGCCGCCGCTCCGCGCCGAGCCCGCGGATCCCCTCGACCTCCTCTGGAGCCACAGGCTGAACTTCGCCGCCGGCGGCGCGCCCCTCGTGGCCATCCGCCTCGCCGAGGGGCAGGACGAGATCGCCTTCCGGCCCCGCGCCCGGGCGCGGCTGCGGGCGCGCGGCGGGGCCGAGCTCTGGCTGGCGCCGGACGAGACCTACCGCGTCCGCGCGCTCGACGCCCTGCCGGCGGTGCTCTCCCACCACCCGCTGCTCGCCGAGGTCGCCCGGGCCGACCGCGCCGGCGCCGAGGCGGCGCGGCGCCTCTGGGAGGGGCGCGGCCAGCGGGTGCGCGCGCGCGCCGTCGGCGGCGTGTACGGGATCGCCGGACGCGTCATCGACAACCGGCGCCTGGTGCTGCTCGCCGAGGGGGACGGGAGCCTGGCGGGAGCCGCCGAGGCGGCGGGGGTCATCGCGGCGCTCCACGGCGCGCGCCCGCTGCTCTTCGCCGAGCTCGTGTCGCGGCCGCAGGGGGGGCTCGAGCTCCTCGACGGGTCGGGCGCGCGGCTGGCGCTGGGCGACGGGCTCCTCTCGGTGCAGGTGGAGGAGGGCGCCGGCTTCGCGGTGCTGGGCGTGGAGGTCGACGCCCCGGGAGGCCGCGGGCGCGAGGACCGGGGCTACGGCGGCACGCTCCACGTGGTGCTCGACGCCTCGGGCCGGCTGGCCGCCGTCGCCGCCCTGCCGCTCGAGGAGCTGCTCCGCGGGCTCGTGCCGTCGGAGATGCCGGCCTTCTCGCCGCGGGAGGCGCTGCGCGCCCAGGCGGTGACGGCGCGCTCCAACGTCCTGGCGCAGATCGGGACCCGGCACCTCACCGACCCCTGGGTCCTGTGCAGCGAGGTCCACTGCCAGGCGTGGCGGGGCGAGGGCGCGCACCACCCGGCGACCGACGCCGCGGTGCGGGACACCGCCGGGGAGGCGATCTTCGGGCGGAAGGACCGCTCCCTGGTCGACGGGGTCTACTCGGCCCTCTGCGGCGGTCACGGCGAGGACAACGACGCGGTCTGGGGCGGGCTCGCGAGCTCGAGCCTGCGGGGGCGGCCCGACCTCCCGCCGCCGGCGGCGGCGCGCTGGGCCGGGGGCCTGCGCGAGGAGCGCCGGCTCCGCGCCTTCCTGGAGGAGGCGCCGCCGGCCTGGTGCGCGCTGGCGGGCGGGGCGCGGCGCGACCGCTGGCGCTGGGAGCGCCGGTTCGCGCCCGCAGAGCTCGAGGCGGCGCTGGCCCCGCTCTCCGTGGGCGCGGTGCGGTCGCTGGAGGTGGCGCGGCGCGGCGCCTCGGGGCGGGCCCTGGAGCTACGCGTCGCCGGCTCCACCGGGACCAGGGTGGTGCAGGGCGAGCTCGCGATCCGCCGGCTGCTCAGGAACCTGCCGTCGTCGATGTTCGTCGTCGACCGGGACGGCGCCGGCTGGGTGCTGCGCGGCGGCGGCTGGGGCCACGGCGCCGGCATGTGCCAGTGGGGCGCGGTGGGCCGCGCCGAGGCGGGGCAGGGGTACCGCGAGATCCTGCGGGCCTACTTCTCGGGGGCGGAGGTGGCGCGGGTGTACTGAACGGGGCTGCGCCCCCGCCCCGTCGACGTCACGGCCCGGGGGCCGGCGGTCCCAGGCCGAGGGGCGCGGCACGGCGCCGGGGCCGCGTCGCCAGGAAGGCGGCGCCCGACGTCACCAGCGCCAGCGCGCCCACCAGCGCGAAGACGAGCGCCAGGCGCGCCGAGAGCGCCGCCGCTCCCCCCTCGAGCTCGCCGGCGGCGAGCCAGGAGAGACGGGCGCGCCACAGCATGTAGCCCCCGCCCAGCGCCAGGAGGAGGCCGCGGAGGATCACCCGGGGGCGGGAGAGGCGCACGCCGGAGGAGTTGCCACGCGGAGGGGGCCGGCGCAACCCCTCCCGGCGGAACCGAGGCCCCGGGCGCGGCTACCCGGCCCCGGCGGCGGCGACCTCCTCGCGCTTCCGGAAGGTGGCGCGGAGGTAGTCGCCGTTCAGGAAGGCGATGGCCTCGAGGGGCACGTGGGCGGGGCAGACCGCCTCGCACTCCCCGATGGTGGTGCAGTGGCCGAAGCCCTCCTCGGCGTACTGCGCCACCATGCTCATCGCCCGGTCGATGCGCTCCGGCTGCCCCTGCGGCAGCAGGCCGAGGTGCATGACCTTGGCGCCGGTGAAGAGCGCCGCCGCGGCGTTGGGGCAGGCGGCGACGCAGGCGCCGCAGCCGATGCAGGCGGCGGCGGTCATGGCGCGGTCGGCCTTGCTCTTCTCGACCAGCATGGCGTTGGCGTCGACCGCCGCGCCGGTGCGCACCGAGACGAAGCCGCCCGCCTGGATGATGCGGTCGAAGGAGCTGCGGTCCACCACCAGGTCCTTGACGACCGGGAAGGCCGCGGCCCGCCAGGGCTCGAGCCGGAGCCGCTCGCCGTCGCGGAAGTGGCGCATGTGCGTCTGGCAGACGGTGGTGTGGTTCGACGGGCCGTGGGGCACGCCGTTCACCACGAAGCCGCACATGCCGCAGATGCCCTCGCGGCAGTCGGAGTCGAAGGCCACCGGCTCCTTCCCCTGCGCGATGAGGTCCTGGTTCAGGACGTCGAGCATTTCCAGGAACGACATGTGCTCGTTGGCTTCGACCGAGTAGGTCTCGAACCGCCCCGCGGCCGCGGGGCCCTTCTGCCGCCAGATGTCGAGGGTCAGTCTCACTTGTAGCTCCGGGTGGCCAGGTGGACGGTCTCGAAGGCGAGGGGCTCCTTGTGGAGCGCCTGACGCTGTCCCTCGCCCTTCCACTCCCACGCGGCGACGTGGGCGTACTCGGCGTCGTTGCGGGCCGCCTCGCCCTCGGGCGTGGCGTACTCGACGCGGAAGTGGCCGCCGCAGGACTCGTTGCGCTGCAGCGCGTCCCAGGCGAGGAGCTCGCCGAACTCGAGGAAGTCGGCGACGCGCCCCGCCTTCTCCAGCTCGCCGTTCAGCTCGGCGCCGCTGCCGAGGATGCGCACGTCCTTCCAGAACTCCTGGCGGATCTCGGGGATGCGCTTCAGCGCCCGGCCCAGGCTCTCGGCGCTGCGGGCCATGCCGACTTCCTCCCACATCACCGAGCCGAGCTCGCGGTGGAAGGAGTCCACCGAGCGCTTGCCGCCGACGGCGAGGAGCTTCTCGGTGTGGGCCCTGGCCGCGCCCTCGGCCTCCTTCACCGCGGCGTGGCCGGCGTCGACCGGGGTGCGGCCCGGCGAGGCGAGGTAGTCGCCGATGGTGTAGGGGGCGACGAAGTAGCCGTCCGCGAGCCCCTGCATGAGCGCCGAGGCGCCGAGCCGGTTGGCGCCGTGGTCGGAGAAGTTCGCCTCGCCGAGGACGAAGAGTCCCGGCAGGTTCGACATGAGGTGGTAGTCGACCCACAGGCCGCCCATGGCGTAGTGGGCCGCCGGGTAGATGCGCATCGGCACCTGGTACGGGTCCTCCCCGGTGATCTTCGCGTACATGTCGAAGAGGTTGCCGTAGCGCTCGGCGATGACCTTCTGCCCGAGCCGCTGCATGGCCTGGGTGAAGTCCAGGTAGACGCCCAGCCCCGAGGGGCCGACGCCCAGCCCCTCGTCGCAGCGGTACTTCGCCTGGCGCGAGGAGACGTCGCGCGGCGCCAGGTTCCCGTAGGACGGGTAGATCCGCTCCAGGTAGTAGTCGCGCTCGTCCTCGGGGATCTGGTCGGGCGGACGCTTGTCCCCCTTCTTCTTCGGCACCCAGATGCGCCCGTCGTTCCGGAGCGACTCCGACATCAGGGTGAGCTTCGACTGGTAGTCGCCGGACTTCGGGATGCAGGTGGGGTGGATCTGCGTGTAGCAGGGGTTGGCCATGAAGGCGCCGCGGCGGTGCGCCCGCCAGATGGCCGTGGCGTTCGAGCCCTTGGCGTTCGTCGAGAGGTAGAAGACGTTGCCGTAGCCGCCGGTGGCGAGCACCACCGCGTCGGCGAGGAAGGACTCGATCTTCCCGCTGACGAGGTCGCGGGTGACGATGCCGCGGGCGCGCCCGTCGACCACGACGAGGTCGAGCATCTCGATGCGGGACCGGTGCTTCACCGTTCCGGCGCCGATCTGCCGCGAGAGCGCCGAGTAGGCGCCCAGGAGGAGCTGCTGGCCGGTCTGGCCGCGGGCGTAGAAGGTGCGGGAGACCTGGGCGCCGCCGAAGGAGCGGTTCGCGAGCGTCCCGCCGTACTCGCGGGCGAAGGGCACGCCCTGCGCGGTGCACTGGTCGATGATGTTCGTCGACACCTCGGCGAGCCGGTAGACGTTGGCCTCGCGGGCGCGGAAGTCGCCGCCCTTGATGGTGTCGTAGAAGAGCCGGTGAACGCTGTCGCCGTCGTTGTGGTAGTTCTTGGCGGCGTTGATGCCGCCCTGCGCGGCGATGGAGTGGGCGCGGCGCGGCGTGTCCTGGAAGCAGAAGGACAGGACGTTGTAGCCCATCTCCCCGAGCGACGCCGAGCAGGAGGCGCCGGCGAGGCCGGTGCCGACCACGATCACCGTGTACTTCCGCTTGTTCGCCGGGTTGACGAGCTTCGTCTCCTTCTTGAAGGTCGACCACTTCCTGTCGATGGGTCCCGAGGGGATCCTGGCGTCGAGCGACATGTGCGGTTAGCCCCTTCCGAAGCCGACGAGCGCGGCGAGCGGGAACGAGAGGTTGGCGAGGGCGATGGCGGTCCCGACCCAGGCGGCGACCACGTACACGTTCCGGGTGATGGCCGGGTTCCCGGCGCCCAGCGACTGGAACAGGCTGTAGAGGCCGTGGCGAAGGTGGAAGCCGAGCGCCACCATGGCGACGACGTACGCCAGGGCGGCGCCGCCGCGGGCCAGGCCCACGGTGACGTTGTGGAAGACCTGGCCCTCCCTGAAGTCGGGGTGCGCGCTGCCGACCGTCAGGTGGAGGAGGTGGTAGACGACGAAGCCCAGGATGAGCACGCCGGTCCAGATCATGGTCCGGGAGGCCACCGTGGAGTTCACGCTCTCCTTCTGGTGGTAGGGGACCGGCCGGGCCGCGGCCTTGGCGAGGTGGAGCTGGATGCCGGCCACGGCGTGGACCAGGAAGGACAGCCCGATGACGGTGCGGGCGGTCCAGAGCAGCCCCTTGCTCTCGTGCAGGAAGCGGGCGTACCTGTCGATGGCCTGGGCGCCGGTCGAGTCCGGGCCGAGGTAGAGCTGGAGGTTCCCGAGCAGGTGGCCGAGGACGTAGAGGAAGAGCACGATCCCGGTGAGGGCCATCAGCGCCTTCTTGCCGATGCTGCTGGCCCAGAAGAGCGTGATGCGGCCCGGGGCTGGCGCGGCGATGGTCTTGCTGGCGACGCTCATCGAGTGGAGCCTCCCCCTGCCGGCGCGGCTGCGCGGAGGACGGGTTGGTGTCGGGGTGGGCGCATGAAAGCACCAAGGGCACCCGAATGGTCAAGCCCCTTTTGTGGTGATCGGCCGTGGCGCTGACCCGGGTCTGCGTCTTCTGCGGGTCGGCCAACGGCCACCGGCCCGCCTACCGCGGCGCCGCCGCGGCGCTGGGTCGGGCCCTGGCGGGCCGCGGCATCGGGGTGGTCTTCGGCGGCGGGCGGGCCGGGCTCATGGGGGTGGTGGCCGACGCCGCCATGGCCGCGGGCGGCGAGGTCGTGGGCGTCATCCCCGGCGCGCTCCAGGCGCGCGAGCTCGGGCACGACGGGGTCACCGAGCTCCGCGTCGTCGCCTCGATGCACGAGCGCAAGGCGACGATGGCCGCGCTCGCGGACGCCTTCGTGGCCCTGCCGGGGGGTCTGGGGACGCTGGAGGAGACGGCGGAGGCGCTGACCTGGTCGCAGCTCGGCCTCCACGCCAAGCCCGTGGGGCTCGTGGACGCGGAGGGGTACTGGCGGCCGCTGGTCGCCCTCCTGGACCACGCGGTGGAGGAGGGCTTCCTCTCGGCGGCGCACCGCTCGCTCCTGGTCGTGGACCCCGACCCGGAGGCGCTCCTGGAGCGGCTCCTCGCCTGGTCGCCGCCCGGCTGAATCAGGCGAGCCGCACCCGCCGCAGCCGCAGGGCGTTGGCGATCACCGTCACCGAGCTGAAGCTCATGGCCGCGCTGGCGACCATCGGCGAGAGCAGGAGCCCGAAGAGCGGGTAGAGGGCGCCAGCGGCGAGCGGGACGCCGAGCGCGTTGTAGCCGAAGGCCCAGAACAGGTTCTGGCGGATGTTGCGCATGGTGGCGCGCGAGAGGCGGCGCGCGCGCAGGATCCCCAGGAGGTCGCCCTTCACCAGGGTGACGCCGGCGCTCTCGATGGCGACGTCGGTCCCGGTGCCCATGGCGATGCCGACGTCGGCGGCGGCGAGCGCCGGCGCGTCGTTGATGCCGTCTCCGGCGAAGGCCACGGTTCGCCCCCGGGCCTGCCAGCTCCGCACCACCGCGGCCTTCCCGGCGGGGAGGACCTCGGCCTCGACCTCGTCCACCCCCAGCCGCCGCGCCACCGCCCGGGCCGTGGCCCGGGCGTCGCCGGTGACCATCACCACCCGGAGGCCCTGGGCGCGCAGCGCGGCCACCGCCTCGGCCGCTCGCGGCTTCGGGGGGTCGACCACCGCGAGGAGCCCGGCGGGCCGGCCGTCGACGGCGACCAGCGCCGCGGTGTCGCCCTCGCCGCGAAGCCGCTCGACCTCGGAGGCGAGCGGCGCGGGGTCGACGCCCCGCTCCGCGAGGAACGCGGGCGTGCCCACGAGCAGCCGCCGGCCTTCCACCGTCCCCTCGACGCCGCGGCCCGGGTGGGCGCGGAAGGCCGACGCCTCGGCGAGCGAGAGGCCTCGCGCCGCCGCCCCGGCGGTCACCGCCGCCGCCAGCGGGTGCTCGCTCGCCTTCTCCAGGCTGGCGGCGAGCCGGAGGAGCTCCGCCTCGGAGAGCGGCGCCAGCGCCAGGGTGCGCTCCAGGCGCGGCTTCCCCTCGGTGAGCGTGCCGGTCTTGTCCACCAGCAGCAGGTCCACCTTCTCGAGGCGCTCCAGCGCCTCGGCGTTCCGCACCAGCACGCCCGCGGTGGCGCCGCGGCCGGTCCCGACCATGATGGCCATGGGAGTGGCGAGGCCCAGGGCGCAGGGGCAGGCGATGATCAGCACCGCCACCGCGTTCACGAGCGCGTGGGCGAGCCGCGGCTCCGGGCCGAGGAGCGCCCAGGCGCCGAAGGCCAGCGCCGCGACGGCCACCACGCCGGGGACGAACCAGGCCGAGACCGCGTCCGCCAGCCGCTGGATGGGCGCGCGGGTGCGCTGCGCCTCCGAGACCATGCGGACGATCTGCGAGAGCAGGGTGTCGCGGCCCACCCGCTCGGCCCGC
>DATBLK010000089.1:0-10635 GCA_036555405.1 Anaeromyxobacteraceae bacterium | reverse complement strand
GAGCGCCGGCGGCGTACGCCCACCGCACGCGCGTCACCTGGGCCGTCACCGTCGCCTCCCCCTCGTTGCCGGCGAGGTCGCGCGCCTTCACCGTCACCGCCACCGGCCGCGCCAGCGCCGGAAACGGCAGCTGGCCGAGGTCGACGTCGGCGACGAAGTCGGCCCCGGAGCGGGAGAGGACGACGGCCCGCCCCGGGTCGAGGTCCAGCGTCGCCGTCACGGCGCCGAGGTTCGCGTCGGCCGCGGCGGAGCGCAGCCCCATCGTCCCGTCGCGCACGCAGGCGGGCAGGCAGGTGGTCGAGAGGCCGGAGACCGACGGGGGGAGGAGATCGAGCCGTACCGAGACCGGCGGGCTCGAGGACTCGTCGCGCGAGCCCGCCGCCGCCACCGCGGCGAGCGAGACCGTCCCGGCGACGGGCGCGGCCGGCGCCCAGGTCCCCTGGTAGATCCCGCCCCCGGAGCCGGAGAGCGTCGCCGCGGGGGCGCCGTCGGCCCGGAGCTCGATCGCCGCCGGCTCAGCGCGCCCGCTCGCCTGCACCCGCAGCGAGGCCCGCACCGTCGCGCCCGAGGCGCCGATCCAGGTCCCGGGCGCGGGCTCGAGGACGGCGAGGGCGTAGGGGGCGATGCACACGCCCTCCTCGCCGGACACCGGCCTCTCGCAGACGGTCCCGGCCGCGCAGTCCGCGTCTCCCCCGCAGCGCGGAAGCCGGCCGGCGGGCCCGCAGGCCGCGAGACCGGCGGCGAGGGCGACGGCGAGGGCCGCGGCGCGCGCCATCAGAATGCGAACCTCCAGGCGATCCCGGCGGCGAGCGCCGCTGCGCCCAGCCCGGCCGCGACGCCGGCGGCGGTCCGCCTTTGCCGCCAGCTCGCGTCCTTCTCCACGTAGCCGCGCCAGTCGCCGGCGGCGCCGGCGCGGTCCCGGTCGCTCGCCGCCGAGCGGGCCAGGAGGGCGAGAACGCCGCCCGAGGCCAGGGCCGCGGCGCCCGCGCCGGCCGCGATCCAGGGGCCGGCCCGCGACGGAGGCGGGGCGGCGGCCTCGGCGAGGTCGAGGAGCGCGAGCCGGAGCGGCGCCACGGCGTCGTCGCCGGGCGCCACCTGGAGCTCGCGCCGGCCCACCGGCCGCTGCTCCGCCGCCGACGAGAGCGTGAGCGCGAAGCGGCTGCCGTCGCTTCGCCCCTCCGCGGTGGCCGACACGGCGTGGGGCAGGCCGGCGCGCCGCGCCGCCCGTACCGCCTCCGCCTCCTCCTCGCAGGGGACGCCGTAGTCGAGGTAGCGGCCGCCGAGCTGCCGGGCCGCCGCCGGGAGGGCGTCGGCGCGCGCCAGGCGCGCCTCGCCGCGGACCACCGGCCGGCAGAGGAGGAGGCGCTCCGATCCGGCGGGGCCGGCACCGAGCGTCGCGAGCAGGGCGAGGGGGGCGGCGGGGCTCATCGCTTCGCGCCGGGGCGTCTGCAAGATCGGTGCAGGGCGCGGCCGGACCGCGCCGCGCCGGGGCGGCAGGCTGAATTTACTCCAGGCGCATTCCACCGGCGGCGGACCGGTCGGGGCGCCCACCCCCCCGAGAGGTGGGGCCGCGGCGCGGACGCCCGGGCCGGCGGCAGCCCGCCGGTCCCCCGCAGGGGCCGGATCCGGGCACCTGCCCCCCGGCGCGCGGCTGGCAGGACCGACGGGCATGCACCCCCAGCGGAACGTCGACGCCGAGACGCGCACCGGTACGATCCGCCTGGGCCCACCCTGGAGGAGCCCCGTGAGCCCCCGCCTCGCGTTCACCCCGGCAGCGATGGTCGCCGCCCTCCTCTCCGCGGGCTGCGGCCCGCCGGCGCCCCCGGCGCGCCGCTGCCTCGAGCAGGCGGATTGCCCGGGCGACACCCTGTGCCGGGCCGGCCGCTGCGTCGCGGGTCAGCCCCCGGTCGCGGTGGTGGCGCCGCCCGGCGGCGCGCTCCTCTCCCACACCGTCCTCCGCTTCGACGGCTCGGCCTCGAGCGACCCCGACCCGGAGGACCGGATCGCCGCGTTCGCCTGGACGCTGCGGCGGTCGGGCGCCGCCTGCGACCCGTGGCCCGCGAGCGGCTCGGAGCCGGCGGTGGAGGCCGTCTTTCCCTGCGCCGGGACCTTCGCGGTGGAGCTCGTCGTCACCGACGGCACGGGGCGGGCGAGCGCGCCCGCCGCCCTCGACCTGCCGCTCGACGCCTCGCCGAACGCGCCCTCGGTGACCATGGGCGCCGACCTGGCCCGCGACCACGCCTGCGGAGGCGCGCCGCTCCTGTGCACGCCCGTCGACGCCGGCGGCGCTGCCTCCTTCCAGCTCTCGGCGACGGCGGCGAGCCCGGTCTCCGACGCCTTCACCTACGCCTGGAGCTGGCGGCTCCCCCCCGAGCTCGAGGGGAAGCCCGCGCCCCGCGTGGTCCTCGACCCGCCCGACGGCCCGGCCCCCGCCGTCCGCATCGAGACCGACGGCACCGCCATCTCCGGCGAGTACGTGTTCACGGTGCGCGCCACCGATGCCTGGCACCTCGTCGCCGTGGGCGAGCAGCGCGTCGCCGTCGGCAACCGGCCGCCGGAGGTGGCCGGGGGCGGGACGCTCTCCGTCCCCCACGGCTACGACGCCGCGGGGAAGCGATTCCTCGCGAGCGGGACCGTGCCCTCGGTGACCTGGTCCGACCCCGACGGCGACCCCGTGAGCCCGCTCGGCTTCACCGCCTCGCACGCCGGCGACGGCCCGAGCAGCTTCACGCTGTCGCCGACCGGCGCCTCGGCGGACTTCGCCATCGCCGTTCCCTACACGGAGCCGTCGAACGCCCTCTGGCTCATCGGCGGGCCGGGCCTGTCGCGCAGCGTCGCCTTCGAGGTCGCCGACGCGAACGGCGCCCTGGCCCTGGCCAGGTGGGAGGTGCAGGTGACGAACCGGGCGCCGCGCCGCATGACCGCGCTCGCCGCGCCGGCGGTGGACCACGCGTACGACGTCCGGGGCGCCCGGTACCTGGCGGCCGCGCCGCTCGCCACCTACGCCGACGAGGACGGCGACCCCGTCGTCCAGGCCGGCCCCACCGGCGACGCCGTCTGCGCGTCGCTCGCCGGCCCGGTCGGCAGCGGGCCGCTCTCCGTCGAGTGCTCGCTCCCCTACGCCGGCGTCCCGTCGGCGCACGTCGTTGCGGGCCCGCACGGCGTCCAGGTGGTGGCGGGGGATCCCTTCGTGGCGCTGGCGCCCGAGTCGACGACCGTGACCGTCCTGAACAGGAAGCCCGCGGTCGCCGAACAGTTCTTCTCCATCCCGGTCGACTCCTGCCCGCCGCCGCCCTGCTGCCTCTACGACGCCGGCCACGTCTGCATCGACTGGACGTACCCGCACGGCGCCGGCTCGACCCCGGTGGCCATCGTCGCCACCGACGGGGACGGCGACCCGGTTCGCCTCACCTTCACGACGGACGGCTGCGCCGAGGTCTCGCCGCCGGCGCTCGAGTGCGTCGGCGCCACCTGCGCCCCGGCGACCGGCAGCCTCTGCGCCGAGCCGACGACGGCCTGCGGCGTGTCGGGGCGGGGCCTCCTCGTCGAGGCGACCGACGGGAGGGACGCGGACGCCGCCAGCGTGACCTTTGCGCCGGACTGCGCCTGGTAGCGGTCAGCCGCGCTCGGCCGTCTGGCGCGCCTTCCGCTTCCGCTCCAGGGCCGCGACCGCGGCCTGGGCCAGGACCTGCGCTCCGAGCTCCTTCTGGAGGACGGCGTCGGCGCCGGCGCGCTCCAGCCGGGAGGCGAGGCCGGGCTCGTCCCGGCCGGTGACCATGGCGATGGCGAGATCCTCCTCGCCGCCGGCGTGGCGCACGGTTCTCAGGAGGGCCTCGCCGTCCATCCTCGGCATCCAGACGTCGGCGACGAGGAGGTCGAGCGACAGGAGCTCCTCCGACAGGACCTGCAGCGCGGAGACGCCGTCGCCCGCGAGGAGCACCTCGAAGCCGCGGTCCCGGAGGGCCTCGGCGATGCGGCGCTGCGCCAGGGCGTCGTCGTCGACGACCAGGGCCCTCCTGGGCCGGGCGGCGATCCGGGCGATGACGGCGGCGACGTGGGCCTGCGACGGCTCGTCGGCGAGCCAGCGGAGCCCCATCCCGCGCTTCGAGCGGAAGACCACCTGCGCCGGGGCGCGGAGCTCGTCGCCGGTGGGGAGCGCCGCGGTCACGAGGACCACGGCGCCGGCCGGGCAGGCCTCGGCGGTCCGGACGAAGGCGCCCCCCTGCGAGAGGTTCTCGACGAGGAACCGGGGCTGGCCGTCGTCGTCGGCGGGGTCTGCCGGCGCGCCGGCCCCGCCGCGGCCGGCGGGCACGACCCGGGCCGGCGCCCGCACCGGGTAGCGCGGGTGGGCGCGGCGCCGCTCCGCGTCGGCCAGCGCGCCGTCGCCGACGCTCTCGTCGAGGACCGCCGCGGCTTCCGGCGGCGGCTCGCGGAGCTCGAGCGCGAAGCCGGCGGGGAGGCCGGGCCGGGCCTCGTCGCGGACCGCGCTCACCGCCGCGCGGCAGCGGACGAGCTCGCCCTCGCGGGTCCGCAGCCCGAGCCGGATCTCGTCGCCCTCCGGCGGCGCCAGGGCGCCGGGCACGAAGAGCGCCTGCCCGGCGGCGTCCCACCGCACGTCGGCCCAGCCCGGCCCGCCGACCTCGAGGACCAGGGACGGCGCTGCCGCCTCCTCGCGGATGCGCTCGGGCAGCGCGCCGGCGGCGTCGAAGAAGGCGGCGACCTCGGCGGCCCAGGTGCCCGGTGCGGCCTGGGCGCGCGTCGCGGCCCGCGCCAGGCCGACGTCGAACCCGGCGCGCTCGCGGTCGCCGAGGCGCCCTGGGTCGAGGAGCCGCGCCCCGGCCCGCGCCCCCCAGAAGGCGAGCCTGCGGCGCAGCGCCGGGCCGTCGCCGGAGCCGATCCGGAGGAGCGCGGTGAGGGTGCCGGCCTGGGTGAGGTAGAGCTCCGCCGCCCCGAGCCCCTCGCCGACGAGCGCCGGGAGGCCGAGCGCGAACCGCTCGGCCTCCGCGAGGCGCGAGCCGATGGCGCGCTCGAGGATCAGCGCCAGCTCGACCGGCGCGTCGGCAGCCGGCCGGGACGGCGGGATCGGGACGGGGGCGGTGGCCGGCATCCGGCTGGAGAGGTGCAACCCGGGGGCCCGCCCCCGCGCCGGAAGCATCCGGATTCCACGGGCGCCGCCGCTCCGTGGCTCGCTCGCCGTGGACCCCGGGGCGCGATCCACCCGGACCCGCCGGGCGCCCCCTCGGCCCGACCCTCTCCCCCTTCGGGGGAGAGGGAGCTCGCAGGCGGACCTCCCCCTCGCTCAGCGCGCCGGCTCCCGCCTCGCCTCCCGCCGGAGCACGGCCGGGATGCCGTCGCGCCAGGCGGCGGCGAGCTCCTGGACCGGCACGGAGAGCGCGCCCTGGACCTCGAGCCGGTCGCCGCCCACCGCGCCGAGGGCGATGAGGGGCGCGCCCCGGTCGCGGGCCAGTTCCTGGAGCCGCGGGAGCCGGTCGTTCGGCAGCGAGACCACGATGCGCGACGGCTCCTCGCCGAAGAGGACGAAGTCCTTGCGCGCGCCGAAGGGCACCCGCAGCGCCGCGCCCAGCCAGGGCGGCTCGCCGCCCCCGGGCGGCGGCTCGGCCATCATGCAGCACTCCGCCAGCGCCACCGCCAGGCCGCCCTCGGCGCAGTCGTGGGCCGAGGAGAGCAGGCCCTCGCGCACCGCGCGCCGCACCGTCTCCTGCACCGCCTTCTCGCGCTCGAGGTCGAGGGGCGGCACGGCGCCGGCCTCGACGCCGTGCACCGCCGCCAGGTACTCGCTGCCGCCGACCTCGCCGGCGAGCGCCCCGACGAGGAGCACCAGGTCGCCGGCGCGGCGGAAGGCGGAGCCGCAGGTGGCCTCCACCGGCTCCACCAGCCCGACCATCGCCACCGTGGGCGTGGGGAAGATGGCCCGGCCCTCGGTCTCGTTGTAGAGCGAGACGTTGCCCGAGACCACCGGCGTCCCCAGGGCCCGGCAGGCCTCGGCGATGCCGCCCACCGCCTCGGCGAGCTGCCACATGATCTCGGGCTTCTCCGGGTTGCCGAAGTTCAGGCAGTCGGTCACCGCCAGCCCCTCGCCGCCGACGCAGGCGATGTTGCGGGCGCACTCGGCGACCGCGTGCATCGCCCCGAGCCGCGGGTCGAGGAAGCAGAAGCGGGAGTTGGCCGCCACCGACAGGGCGACGCCCTTGCGCGCGTGGGCCGGCTCGCCGGTGGCGAGGCGAACCACCGCGGCGTCGCCTCCGGGGCGCACCGCGCCCACCAGCCGCACCGTGTGGTCGTACTGCCGGTAGACCCACTCCTTGGAGGCGACGCTGGGCCGGCGCAGGAGGTCGAGGAGCGCCGCGCCGAGGTCGGGGGGCTCGGGGAGGCCGCCCGGGTCGAAGGCCCGGAGCCCGGGGAGCGCCGGGTGGGGCGCCATGGGGCGCCGGTAGCGCGGGGCGCCCTCGGTGAGCGGCTCGACCGGGAGGTCGGCGACCACCGCGCCGCCGTCGAGGACGCGCCAGCGGCCGGAGGCGGTGACCTCGCCGACCACGGCGACGTCGAGGTCCCACTTCCGGCAGATGCGGAGCACCTCCTCCTCCTTCCCGCGGGCCGCCACCAGGAGCATCCGCTCCTGCGACTCGGAGAGGAGGACCTCGTAGGGCGTCATCCCCTCCTCGCGGCGGGGCACCCGGTCGAGGTGGAGGTCGAGCCCGTTTCCGCCCCGCCCCGCCATCTCCACCGAGGAGGAGGTGAGTCCCGCGGCCCCCATGTCCTGGATGCCGACGACCGCGTCGGTGCGGAAGAGCTCGAGGCAGGCCTCGAGCAGGAGCTTCTCCATGAACGGGTCGCCGACCTGGACGGTGGGGCGCTTCTCCTCGGTCCGCTCGTCGAACTCGGCCGAGGCCATGGTGGCGCCGTGGATGCCGTCGCGCCCGGTCCGGGCGCCCAGGTACATCACCGGGTTGCCCACCCCGGCCGCCTTCCCGCGGAAGATGCGGTCGGAGGGGAGCACGCCCAGGGTGAAGGCGTTCACGAGGCAGTTCCCGTCGTAGCTGGGGTGGAAGGCGACCTCGCCGCCCACGGTGGGAACGCCGATGCAGTTCCCGTAGCCGCCGATGCCCGCCACCACGCCCTCGAGGAGGAAGGCGGTCCGCGGGTGGCCCGGGTCGCCGAAGCGCAGGGAGTTCATCGAGGCGATCGGTCTCGCGCCCATGGTGAAGACGTCGCGGAGGATGCCGCCGACGCCGGTGGCCGCGCCCTGGTAGGGCTCGATGTAGCTCGGGTGGTTGTGGCTCTCCATCTTGAAGGCCACCGCCAGCCCGTCGCCGAGGTCGACGACCCCGGCGTTCTCGCCCGGCCCCTGGAGGACGCGCGGGCCGGAGGTGGGGAGGGTCCCCAGGTGCACCCGCGAGGACTTGTAGGAGCAGTGCTCGCTCCACATCACCGAGAAGACGCCGAGCTCGACGAGGTTGGGCTCGCGCCCCAGGTGCTCGACGATGCGCCGGTACTCCTCGGGGCCGAGGCCGTGCCGGGCGACGACGTCGGGGGTGATGGCGCTCACGGGGGCGCGCATTCTACACGGCCCGGGCGGGATCCGCCCCTCACCCTCGGGGCGCCGGCGCGCAGCGCGATCGCCCGGTCAGGTCCGCCGCAGCCAGTCGGGCATGAAGACCGAGGGCGGGAAGCGGACGCCGCCCAGCTCCAGCGAGCGCTTCAGGGCGAGGTCGAACCAGAAGACGTTCCGCTCCCACAGCTCCCGGAGCGGGGCGCGGAGCGCCGCGTCGAGGACGCGGAGGCGGACGAGCCTCTCGAGGTGGATGACGGCGTCGAGCGCCGGGACGGGGTAGTCGCTGCCGTTGGCGAGCCGCGGGTGGAGGTCCCGGGCGGCGAGGAGCGCCGGGAGGTGGCGGGCCCGGTTCCAGTGCGCCAGCGCCGAGAGGTCGCCCCGGAGGCGGCCGCCGGTCCCGGCCTCGCGGGCGAGCCGGAGGAAGAGGTCGAAGGCCGGGACCCGGGGCCGGGCGCCGGCGGGGGCGTCGAGGTCCTCGAACTCGCCCAGGGAGGCGCAGTGGGCCACCACCACCGAGACGCCGCGCTCCAGGGGGCGCCGCAGGCGCAGCGGGTTCCCGAGGTGCTGGGCCCCGTCGGCCACCACCGCCTGCTCCTCGCCGGCGTGCACCAGGAGCGGGAGGCGCAGCGCCGCCAGCCGGTCGTAGAGCGCGTCGCAGCGGGGCGAGGCCGGGTCGATGCGCTGCGCGTTGGGGAGCCACTTCAAGAGAACCGCCCCCGCGGCCGCGCCCGCCTCGAGCCGCTCGACCGCGTCGCGCCGGCAGGGGTGGACCGAGATGCCGGCCAGGAAGAGGTCGGGGCGGCGCCGGGCCGCCGCCAGGACCCACTCGTCCGGGGTCGCGAACTCGGTGGCGTCGAGGTCGGGGCTCCCGTCCTCCCGGTGGACGGCGTCGAGCGCCAGGACGAGGAGCCTGCCGCGGCGCTCGCCGGCCGACGCCAGCGCCGTGAGCCGCTCGAGGTAGGCCCGGTCGGCCCCCGCCTCGCCCTCCACGCCGCCGGCCGCCATGAAGGCGCGGTAGCGGATCCAGCGGAGCGGGTGGAGGAGGCTCCGCATCCTCGGGTTCACGAAGCAGCCCGAGCCGCCGTCGCCGGCGCCGACGAGGTGGACGTGGCAGTCGACGACCCGGGCCGGGTCGAGCCCCTCCCAGGCGCGCGCCAGCAGCGCCCCGGCGGCCGGCGAGAGCGGGCCCCGCGGCGCCGCCGGGCGGCAGCCGCCGAGCGCCGCGGCGCCGGCGGCGCCCAGCGCGCCTCCGAGGAGCGTCCGCCGCCGCATGTCACATCGTAGTCAGGGGAGCTCGGCCTGCGAAGCGCCCGCCGGGACCGGGGCCGGCGGAGCGGCCGCGGGAAGCGGCGGGCTCGCCTCCGGCGCCGCGGGGGCGGGCGCCGGCGCGGCGGAGAACGTCTCCGGCGCGGCCGAGAACGTCCCCGGAGGCGCCGAGGCCGGGGCCCCGGAGACCACCTCCGGCGTCGCCGGGAGGCGTCGCACCTCCAGGGTCTCGCCGACGGCGAGGACCCGGACGCGCTCGGCCGGCAGGCCGCGCCGGAGCCGCTCGGCCTCGAGCCGCCGCGGCGGCTCGTCGAGCGGCTCGTCCGAGAGCTTGAAGGTCCCCCAGTGCATGGCCACGAAGGTGCGGGCCCGGAGCGCCTCGAAGGCCGCGAGCGCGCCTTCCGGGTCGAGGTGGACCGGCGCCATGAACCAGGCCGGGTCGTAGGCGCCGATGGGGAGGAGCGCGGCGTCGATGGCGAAGCGGGCGCCGATCTCGGCGAAGCCGGGGAACCGGGCGGTGTCGCCGGCGTGGTACACGGCCGCCGAGGAGCCCTCGACCACGAACCCTCCCCAGAGCCGCTCGTTGCGGTCGGAGAAGCCGCGCTGCCCGAAGTGCTGCGCGGGCACGAAGGTGACGCGCACCCCTCCGACCCGGGTCGACTGCCACCAGCCGAGCTCGGTGCAGGGCAGGCGCTCGCGCGCCAGCAGCCGGCGCAGGCCCAGGCCGCCGATCACCGGGGCGCCGACGCGCCGCAGCGTCGGGAGGTCGAGGTGGTCGTAGTGGTCGTGGGAGACGAGCGCGGCGTCGATGGGCGGAAGCCGGTCCGCGGGGATCGCGGCGGGCACGTTGCGGGAGATGAAGCCCGGAAGCTCCTCCCCCAGCACCGGGTCGAGGAGCAGGCTCCGCCCGTCGAGCTGGAGGAGGAAGGTGGCGTGTCCCACCCAGGTGAGACGCGCGCCCTCGCCGGGCGCAGGCGGCGTGCCGATGCGCTCCCAGTCGGGCGGGGCGGTGGGGACCGGGGCGCGCGCCGGGGCGCGCGTGGTCCGGCCCAGGAGGCGGTCCCACTGCCACCGCCAGAAGGCGCCGAAGCCGCCGGGCTCGCCGCCGTCGAGGTTCCGGAAGCGGCCCCTGGCGTCGCGGGGCTGGGCGAAGCCGTCGGGGGCCGGCCCGGCCGCGACCGCGAGGCCGGCGGCCGCGGCCGCGGACGCCGCCGCGAGAAGTCGGCGCCTGGTGCGCGGGCCCATCGCACCCGAAGCTAGCGCGGATCGGGCGGCGCCGGGTGCGGCCCTTCCGCGGCGGCCCGCCCGGGGCTACCCTGCGGCGATGGGCGCTCGCTCGGTCCAGATCGTCGACACGCCCTTCCTGTTGCTGGACGGCTATCTGGAGATCGACGCCGAGGGGTCGCTGGTGCGGATGAACCGCCGGGCGCTGGAGATCTATGGCGGCGCGGCGGAGGACGTGGCCCGGGCCCTGCTCGCTCCTCCGGAGGAGCAGCAGCGCCTCTGGGTGGAGCTCGCCGCCGAGCGGGCCGCCGACGCCCGGACCTTCCGCGCCGCGCTCCACCGCCACCGCGCGCTCACCCCCGAGGTGATCTTCGACCTCGTGCCGCTCCGCGACGGCCGCACCCTGGAGCGCTGCAGCGTCCCCCTCCGCGACGCCGAGGGGCGCGTCACCGGCCGCGCCGCGTACCTGCGCGACGTCAGCGCCCGGCGCGGCGACGAGGAGGACCTCCGGGAGCGGGCCCGCCGCAGCGCGGCGGTCGCCGACCTGGGAGAGCTGGCGCTCTTCGCCGAGG
>DATBLK010000078.1:0-2456 GCA_036555405.1 Anaeromyxobacteraceae bacterium | reverse complement strand
CCGGCGATGGTGTGCTCCTTGTCGCGCCGGTCGTCGATCTTGACGAGCGTGGACACGCGTACCGCGCCCTGGGTGAAGGGGTGCTCGTGCATCCGGCGCACCACCCGGAGGATCTCGTCGAGGTCGCCCTCGAGGATGGTGCCCATGGCGGTGAGCTCGCTCCGGAGGCCCGAGGCGCGGAGGATCTCCTGGACGCCGGCGACGTAGCGGGAGACGCTCGGCGTGCCGGTGCCGATGGGCGTGATGGAGAGGAAGACCACCGCCACCGCGCCCTCCCTCAGCGGACCTCGACCCGCAGCACCTCCCGGCCCAGGCGCAGCTCGTCGCCGTCGCGCAGGGGCGCGTCGCCGCCGGGCGGCACGCGCACGAAGGTGCCGTTGGAGGAGCCGAGGTCGCGCAGGCTCGCCGTGCCGTCCGACTCGACGACGATCTCGGCGTGGGCCTGCGACAGGTAGGCGTCGTCGCCCAGGTTCACGGAGCAGCCGGCCCGGCCGACGGTGATGGAGGGCCCGGCGCGCATCCAGACGCGTCCCCCGACGCCCCCCTCGAGCCACTCCTCGAGCAGCACCGCCGGCCCCTCGGGCCGGGGCGCCCCGAGCCGCATGGTGCCGTCGGGCGGGGGCGGCGGCGCGGGCGGAACGGTGCCGGCGAAGCGCAGCAGGCGGTCGCCGGCCGTGAACAGGCCCCCCGGCTTGAGCGGCACCCCCTGCCCGGTGGGGATGCGGACGTAGATCCCGCCGGCCGCGCCCTCGTCGCGGACGACGAGCTGCCCGCCGCGCTGCACGAAAGTGGCGTGGTGCGGCGCCAGGCACGGGTCGGACGGGAAGATGACCGCTCCCTGGGAGCGGCCCGCCTGGACCTCCTCGGCGGCGAGCTGGAAGACGGTGCCGGGCGGCGACTCGCCGCGCTCGACGACGATGCGCGCCCGGGGGTGCACCGGCGCCGACACCGCCACGAACATCGCCGTCCCCTGCGGCTGGGGCGCGCCCGAGCCCGCCCCGAGCGGCGGCGAGAGGAAGGCGCCGGTGGCCGCGACGGCGGCGGGCCTCCCGCAGCTCGGGCAGTAGGGGCCCGGGCCGAGCTCCGAGCCGCACGAGGCGCAGCGGGGCGGTGGGCCGGCGGGGATGGCGACGGTAGGGGCCACCGGCCCGCCGGGCCTGGGGAACGACTGGATCACCGGGGGGCCGGTGCGCGGCGGCGGGGACCAGCGCGGCGGCGCCGGCGGCCGCGGAGCGGGCGCGGGCGCGGAGGCCGGCGGTCCGGCGGGGATGGCCGCAGCCGGAGCGGGGGCCGGGTTCGGCGCCGGCGCCTCGGCCGGCGCGGGAGCCTCGCTGCCGAGCGCCTGGCCGCAGGAGACGCAGAGCAGGGCCCCCGGCTCGTTGTAGGCGTCGCAGTGCCGGCAGACGAGGCCGAGGATGCCGGTGAGGCGACCCATGGGGACCTCGGTCCCGCAGGCAGGGCAGGCCGCCATGGTGAGGTCCAGCGACGCGCCACAGCTCTTGCACTTCAGCAAGGTGGGTCTCCCCCGGCGCTTTGTACCCCGAGGTCGACCCGCGCTCAACCGGGCGCTCCGGGTCCGGCCCGAGGTGGCGCCCGGCGCCGCGGGGCATTACCTCCACGGGGTGACCCTTCTTGCCGGCCCCCCGGCGCGGCGGGTACGCTTTTCGCCCCACTTGCTGCGGCTGAACGACATCCTCGACCGCGTCCAGGCCTACGCGCCCAGTGCCGACCTCGACACCGTAAAGAAGGCCTACGTCTACTCGGCCAAGGTCCACCAGGGCCAGATCCGCCAGTCGGGCGAGCCGTACCTCGTCCACCCGCTCGAGGTCGCGGGGATCCTCGCGGAGATGCGGCTCGACGAGACGACGCTGGTCACCGGCCTCCTCCACGACGCCATCGAGGACACGCTCGCCACCCGCGAGGAGATCGCCGAGCTCTTCGGGGAGGAGGTGGCGGAGCTGGTGGAGGGGGTCACCAAGCTCTCCCGCTTCAGCGCCTCCGACACCCAGGAGGAGAAGCAGGCCGAGAACTTCCGCAAGATGGTGGTCGCGATGGCGAAGGACATCCGCGTCCTGCTCGTCAAGCTCGCCGACCGCACCCACAACATGCGGACCCTGGAGCACATGGCGCCCGACAAGCAGGAGCGCATCGCCCGCGAGACGCTCGACATCTACGCGCCGCTGGCCAACCGCCTGGGCATCCAGTGGATCAAGAGCGAGCTCGAGGACCTCTCCTTCCGGTACCTGAAACCCGCCGAGCACGCCGAGCTCCGGGGCCGGGTGGCCGCCCGCGCCGAGGCCCGGGAGCGCTTCATCCAGGAGGTCATCCGCATCGTCGAGGGGGCGCTGCGGGAGCAGGGCATCCCCGCCGAGGTGAAGGGGCGAGTGAAGCACCTCTACTCCATCTGGCGCAAGATGCGGCAGCTCGACGTCGAGTTCGACCAGATCCAGGACGTG
>DATBLK010000068.1:0-2499 GCA_036555405.1 Anaeromyxobacteraceae bacterium | reverse complement strand
CGCCGGCGCGCGATCTCCACCATCGCCTCCTCCGGCATCACCTTGAACGGCGGGCGGTCGCAGGCGCGGGCCTGCTCCTCGCGGGCGGTCCAGAGCGCCTGCATCACCGCGCGACCCGGTGCGTCCAGGGAGCGGGCCTGGCGCAGGCGCCGCCAGCCCTGGGGGTCGAAGACGCGCGGGCGCGGCTCCACGGCGGCGATGCGCCGGAACTCCTCGCGCGCCGCCTCGAGCATCCCCCGGGCCGCGAGCTCGGCCCGGAGGAGCCCGGCGAGCGGGAGGAGGAAGCGGGTGTCCGCCGCGGCGTAGCGGATCTGCTCGGGGCGCAGCGGGCGCCGCCCCCAGTCGGAGCGCTGGTGCTCCTTGGCGAGCCGCTGACCGAAGTGGGCATCCACCAGCGCCGCCAGCCCGAGGCCGGTGCGCCCCAGGCGCCGCGCCGCCGCCATGGTGTCGAACAGGCCCGGCAGCCGCCAGCCGTACTCGCGCCTCAGGCAGCGGACGTCGTAGTCCGCTCCGTGGAGGACCAGGTCGCGCCTCGCCAGCACCGCGCCCAGGGGCCGCGGGTCCACCGCCAGAGGATCGAGGACGAAGTCCGAGGTGGGCGTGGAGAGCTGGAGGAGGCAGATCCGCTCCCGGTAGACGTGGAAGCTGTTCGACTCGGTGTCGAGCGCCACCTCGGGCTCGGCCTCCAGGCGGGCCGTGAGGTCCGCCAGGGCCGCCGGGTCGGCGATGAGGACGGGGTCGCGCGCGGGAGGGGTCATGCCTCCCGACATCCTAGTCGAGAGCTCGCGATTCGGGATCGGCGGCGCGACCCGCCGAGGATCGGCCCTCCGACCTCGTCCCCCTCGGCGAGCTCGCCGGCTCGCCGCCCGCGGGGCCAACGGGGCGCTTGTGGCACCGGCCGGGCGCGGCTACGCTACCCGCCGCGATGGCGACGCGCACCGACCTTCGGGCCCTGCCGCTGCCGCAGCGGCTTCGCGCGCAGGCCGTCAAGCTGGCAGACGACGTGAAGCGGTCCGACCGGTTCTTCCGGATGCGGGCCGCCGTCGTCGGCACCTGGGTCCTGCTCTCCCTCCTCACGATGTGGGCCGCCTGCCCGTCCTCGGGCCCGTCCAACTCGCTGGGGGCCGACGTGCAGCTCCTCCGGGAGTCGCTGGTCGGCGGCCAGCAGCTCCTGGTGCGCAACGAGTCCTCGGAGATCTGGACCGAGGTGGTGCTCGTCCTCGACGACGGCTGGCGCTACGAGCATCGCACCCTGCGGCCGCTCGACCAGCTCGTCCTCGCCATGACGCACTTCCGGAAGGGCGACCTGCCTGCCCCGCGCGACTACAAGCCGCGAACCCTCCTGGTCCAGTGCCGGCAGGGCCGCCACCTCTTCGACCTGGGCGAGAAGCCCCGCTGAACCGCGGGGGGGGGGCGGGTCGGGCGACGCGTCCCCGAGGACCCCGGTCGCGGGCGGCGGCCCCTTCCCGGGGGCCGCTTGCGGGCCGACGGCGCCGCATGCTCCGATGGGAGCGGAGGGCGGGCCATGGCCGCCATGCGGGTGCTGCTCGTCGACGACGACCCGGAGATCTGCCGGTTCCTGTCCATGCTCCTCGAGATCGAGGGCTACGCCCCGGTCGTGGCCGTGGACGCCGACCAGGCCCTTTCGGCCTGCGCGCTCGACGCGCCGCAGGCCATCCTCGTCGACATCGCCATGCCGGACGTGGACGGCCTGGAGCTCTGCCGCCTGCTCCGCCGCCGCGGCGTGGCCTGCCCCATCCTCGTGGTCTCGGCCCGCCCCGGCCACGACCTGGCGCGCAAGGCGCTCGAGGCCGGCGCCGACGAGTTCGTCCGCAAGCCCTTCGACAACGCCGACCTGCTGGCGCGGCTGCGCACCCGGCTCTCGCCGCCCACCTGACGAGCGCTTCGGCCGCGCCGTCCGGCCGAGCGCGCCCGGGCCCGCGCCGGAGCTCCGCTCGACGCCGGGCGTCACCACCCGTCGGCGCGCCTGCCCCAGGCCGCAAGGGCGGCGTCGTCCGCCTCGCCCTCGGCGTGCCGCTCCCGGAGCCGCCGCGCCGCCTCCGCGCGCAGCCGCGCCCGGCCCTCGGCCGCCCGCCGCGCCCGGCTCGCGGCCGCGTGCATCGCCATCGCCGCCCGGTGCGCCGCGGCGAGGCGCTCCGCCGCCAGGGCGAGCCCGGCGGCACCTGCGACCCGCCGCGCCAGCTCCCCGGCGGCAGCCCCCGCCGGGCCGGCCTCGCGGGCTGCACCGGCCGCCGCGTCGGCCCTGGACCGCGCCGCCGCCGCGCGCGCCAGGTCTCGCCCCGCGGCGTCCTCGCGGCGGGCCAGCAGGTCGGCGAGGCGCGCAGCGGCGCTCACGAGGCGAGCACCTGGAGCCGCTCGACGGTCTCCGCCAGGGCCGTCGCCTCGCCCGGGCCTTGCCGGAGGAAGGCCTCGATGGCCGCGATCCGCTCCAGCGCGCGATCGGCGGCGCGGTCGGCGCCCCGGACATGGGCGCCGAGG
>DATBLK010000052.1:0-11207 GCA_036555405.1 Anaeromyxobacteraceae bacterium | reverse complement strand
CGGGCCTTCGCCGGCCTCTTCGCCTTCCCGGCCTTCCTCGACTTGCGCGCCGGCTTCCTCCGCCGCGGCGCCTGGCGCGCCTTCCTCGGCGCCGGCGCCGGCGCGGCAGCCGGAGCCTCGGCGGGTGGCGGGGCCGGCGGCGCCTCGGGCGCGGGCGGCGCCTGGGGAGCGGGGCCCGGGGGCGTGTGGGCGGAGGGGTCCCCGGGGGACCCGCCCGGTGCCTGGGTGTTCATTCGTTCCTCCTGGGGTTCACGAATTGTACCATGCGGTGCTCCGGCTGAAGCCTGGACCGCCGGTGTGGCTCCGAGGCGCGGTGATTCCTCTGGGTGCAGGTCCCGACCTTGTACCAGATTCCACGGCTGGAACGAGCGGCCGCTCGAGGCAGGCGCGCCGCGGGACGGCGCGCGGCTCCGACCCCTCGCCCGCCCGGGGGACGGGGCCCGGCACCGCCCTTGCTTCCGGCGCACTTGAGGCCCGGACGGGCCGCGCCTAACATGGCCGGCCCGCTCGACCCGAGGTGATCCCGGTGCCCCAGCCGAAGCCACTCCTTCTCGTGATCCTCGACGGTTGGGGCCTGCGCGCCGAGCGCGAGGCCAACGCCATCGCCATCGCCGGCACACCCAACATGGACGCCCTGGCCCGCGAGTTCCCGACGGCCGCGCTGGAGACCAGCGGCCTCTCGGTGGGCCTTCCGGAGGGGCAGATGGGGAACAGCGAGGTCGGGCACACCAACCTCGGCGCCGGCCGCATCGTCTACCAGGACCTGGTGCGCATCAACCGGGCGGTCGAGGACGGATCCATCTTCCAGAACGACGCCCTCCGCCTCGCCTGCGCCAGGGCGCGGCAGGGCTCGGGGACGCTGCACCTCCTCGGCCTCCTCTCCGACGGCGGCGTCCACAGCCACGTGGAGCACCTCCACGCCCTGCTCGAGCTGGCACGGCGAGAGGGCGTGCCGCGCGCGGTGGTCCACGCCTTCCTGGACGGGCGGGACACGCCGCCCAGGAGCGGCCTGGGCTACGTCGGCGCCTTCGAGCGGCGAGTCGCCGAGCGGGGGTACGGGCAGATCGGCACCGTCTGCGGCCGCTACTGGGCCATGGACCGGGACAAGCGCTGGGACCGGGTGGCGCTCGCCTGGGCGGCGCTGGTGCGGGGGGAGGGCCACCGGGCCGGGAGCGGCGAGCGGGCGGTTTCGGAGGCCTACGCGCGCGGCGAGACCGACGAGTTCGTGAAGCCGACGGCGATCGCCAACGGCGCCGGCGAGCCCCGCGGGCGGGTGCAGGACGGAGACGCCGCCATCTGCTTCAACTTCCGGGCGGACCGGGTGCGCGAGATCACGCGCGCCTTCACCGACGACGGCTTCTCCGCCTTCGAGCGGCGACCGCGCCCGCGCCTCTCGGCATGGGTCTGCATGACGCGATACGACGAGACCTTCGACCTGCCGGTGGCCTTCGAGCCCGACCAGCCGAAGCGCATCTTCCCGGAGCTCGTGGCCCGGGCCGGGATGCGCCAGCTCCGCTGCGCCGAGACCGAGAAGTACGCCCACGTGACCTTCTTCTTCAACGGGGGGCAGGAGCAGGTCTTCGAGAACGAGGACCGCATCCTCGTGCCGAGCCCGCGGGAGGTGAAGACCTACGACCTGAAGCCGGAGATGAGCGCCCGGGAGGTGACCGACAAGGTGGTCGAGGCCATCGCCTCCCGGAGCTACGGCTTCATTCTCGTGAACTACGCCAACCCGGACATGGTGGGCCACACCGGCATCCTCGAAGCAGCGGTGAAGGCGGTGCGGGTCGTGGACGAGTGCATCGGCCGGCTCTGGAAGGCGGCGAGCGCGGCCGGCATGGCGATGATGATCACCGCCGACCACGGCAACTGCGAGATGATGGTGGACCCGGCGACCGGCGAGCCGCACACCGCCCACACCCTCGGCCCGGTGCCCTTCATCCTCGCGTCGCCCGACTTCCGCGGCGCCAGGCTCCGCCCCCGGGGCGTGCTCGCCGACGTGGCGCCGACGGCCATCCAGGTGATGGGGCTCGCGAAGCCGCCCGAGATGAAGGGGCTGGGGCTGGTCGTGAGGTAGGGGCGCGGCCTCGGCCGCGGGAGTCGCCGTGACGCTCGCCAACGCCATCCTCGACCTCCTCTACCCGCCTCGATGCGCCGCTTGCCGCGAGCCCCTCGGCTCCTGCGCCGAGGAGCCCTTCTGCCCCGTCTGCCGCGAGGCCGTGGACGAGGCCGGGCCCGGCTGCGCCGTCTGCGCCCTGCCGGGGCCGCTTCCGGTCTGTGGCGCCTGCCTCGCCGACCCCCCCGCCTTCGCTGCGGTCCTCGCCGGGGCGCTGCTCGGGGGCCCGGTCGCCGACGCGGTCCACGCCCTGAAGTACCGCGACCGGCCGGCCCTGGCGCGGCCGCTGGGCCGCTGGCTGGCCTCGCGCGCGGCCCTGCCGCCGGGCGCCGCGGTCGCGTCCGTGCCGCTGGCCCGCGGCCGGCGCGTCGCCCGCGGCTACGACCAGGCGGCTCTGCTCGCCGACCACCTCGCCCGGTGCGCCGGGCTTCCCCGGCTCCGGGGCGTGCTCCGCCGCACCCGCGAGACGCCGCCGCAGGTGGGGCGGACCCGCGCCGAGCGGGCGCGCAACGTGGCCGGGGCCTTCGCGGCCGGGCCGGCGGCGGCGGGCCGGGAGGTCGTGCTCGTCGACGACGTCGTCACCACCGGGGCCACCGCCGACGCCTGCGCCCGGGCCCTGCGGGCCGCGGGGGCCACCCGCGTCGTCGTCGCGGCGCTGGCGCGGGCGGAGTAGCGGGCGCTCCCCTTTCCCGGAATCGGCCGCCGCTCCCGGCGTTACACTCCGGCGGATGCCGTGCGCCGCGCTGCCCCTCGCCCTCGCGCTGGCCCTGGCGCGCGCCGCCGCAGCCGATCCCGCCGCGGAGCGCTTTCGCGAGCTCGCCCGCGAGCTGGAGCGCGACCACGCCGACCCGCGCGCCATCGCCGTGCTCGCGGAGATGCGCGCGCTCGAGGACGACCTCGCCGACCTGCCCGGCGCGGCGCGGGCCTACGGGAAGCTCGCCGAGGACCCGCAGGCCCTCCCCGAGGTGCGCGCCTGGGCCCGCGTGGCCCTGGCCGAGGTGGAGCGCGCCCGGGGAAGCCTGACCCGCTCGCAGGCGCAGGCGACCCGCCTCGCCTTCGTGGAGGACTGGCTCGCGGCTGGACCCTTCGACGACGAGGGGCGGCGCGGCCACGGGGCGGTGTACCCGCCGGAGCGGGAGCAGGACCCGGCGGCGCGGATGCCCGGCAAGGTCCGCGAGGTGGGCTGGAGGGTGGTTCCCGCCGAGGCGCGGCGCCTGGGCTTCGTGGACCTCGGGGCCACCATGCGCCCCACCCGCGAGGTCACGGCCTACGCCCTGGCGGTG
The DNA here is from genome assembly GCA_036555405.1 of Anaeromyxobacteraceae bacterium. Taxonomy (GTDB): domain Bacteria; phylum Myxococcota; class Myxococcia; order Myxococcales; family Anaeromyxobacteraceae; genus DATBLK01. The sequence goes on along the minus strand of DATBLK010000052.1, from coordinate 7,808 downwards.
CTGGAGTCCCCGCGGGAGCAGCGGGTCCGGCTGCTCCTCGGCGCCAGCGGGGCCGTGAAGCTCTGGGTGAACGGGGCGCTGGCCCTCGAGGACGCCGCCGCCCACCCGGCCCGCCCCGACCAGCTCGCGGCCGCGGCGACGCTGCGGAAGGGGCCGAACCGGGTGCTGGTGAAGATCTCGCAGGAGGACGGGCGACTCGGCCTCTACCTCCGGCTGGCGACCCCGGGGGGCGCGCCGCTGCGCCTCCCCTCGGGCCCGCTCGACCCGCTGCCGGCGGCGCAGGCCCCGGCGGCCGAAGGGCCGCAGCGCCTCCCCGGCCTGGTGGCGGCGCTCGAGCGGCGGGCGCGCCAGTCCCGAGGACGGGAGGAGGCCCGGGCCCGCCGCGACCTGGCCCTGGCGCTGCTCGAGAAGCGGAGCTCCGACGAGCGGGAGCGGCGCGCCCTGGAGGAGGCGCGGCGCGCCGCCGCGCTGGCGCCGCGCTCGCCCGAGGCCCGCCTCCTGGCGGCCCGGCTCGAGCCCGACGGGAACCGCCAGCGCGAGCACCTCGAGGCGGCGCTGGCCGCCGCTCCCGACCACCCCGGCGCCCTGCTGGCGCTCGGGCTCCACCACCTCCACCGGGGCCGGCCGCACCGCGCCATCCCGTACCTGAGGTCGGCAGCGGCGCGGGGCGGCGCGGCGGCGCGGCTGGCGCTCGCCGACGGCTGGGAGGCGGCCGGGCTCCCGGCGCGGGCGCGCCGGATTCGCCTCGAGGCGGCGCGCGACTTCCCGCTCCTTCCGGGAGCGGCGCTGGCGGCGGCGCGGACGGCGCGCTCGCTCGACCGGATGGCGGAGGCGTCCCGCCACCTGCGCAAGGCGCTGGCGCTGCGGTTCGACGACGCCGGGGCCCGCGCCACCCTGGAGCAGCTCCTCGCCGACCGCGGCGACGTCGAGGGGGCGCTCCGGCTCCTCGACGAGGCGTTGCGCCTGGCTCCTGCCGACCTGGGCGCGCGCCTCCGCCAGGCCGACCTCCTCGCCGCCAACGGCCGCCGCGACGAGGCCGAGGCGTCCTTCGCCGCCGCGGCGCGCCTCTGCCCCGAGGAGGAGGAGGTCCGCGAGCGGCGCGGCCGGGCGCGCCTCCGCGACGGCCGGACCGCGGAAGGGGTCGCCGACCTCCGGGCGGCGCTCGAGCTCCGCCCCCAGAGCGCGCACCTCAAGGAGATCCTTCGCGCCCTGCAGCCCGAGCAGGAGCGGTACGAGCGACCCTACGCCCTCGACGCCCGGGCGCTCCTCGGGTCGCTCGCCGGCGGCGCCGGGGCCCGCCCGGGCGAGGACGCCGTGGTCCTGGGCGAGCTCCGGGTGACGCGCGTCTTTCCCTCGGGCCTCGCCTCCCGCTACCAGCAGCTGGTCGTGAAGGTGCTCACCCAGCGCGGCGCCGATGCCCTGCGCCGCCACGTCCACGGCTACGTCCCCGGGCGCCAGGAGGTGCGGGTGGAACGGGCCCGGGTCGTCCGGCCCGACGGGGCCGCCCTCGAGGGCGCGCAGGAGAGCGACCGTTCGGCGAGCGAGCCCTGGTACCGGCTCTGGTACGACACCCGCACGCGCGCCCTCGCCTTCCCGGCGCTCGAGCCCGGGGACCTCCTCGAGCTGGCGGTTCGGACCGACGACGTCGCCGGCGAGAACCTCCTCTCCAACTCCTTCGGCGACCTGGTCCAGCTGCCGGGCGCGTTCCGCAAGCTCCGCTGGGAGTACGTGCTCCTCATGCCGCCGGGTCGCGCCCTGCACGCCAGCGAGACGCCCCCGGGCGTGGAGCGCACCGAGCGGGCGGTGGAGGGGGCGGTGGAGCACCGGTGGCGCGCCCGCGACCTGGAGCGCGTCGAGCCGGAGCCGGGAATGCCGGGCTGGACCGAGGTCGCCCCCTACCTGCACGTCTCCACCTTCGCGAGCTGGGACGAGGTCGCCGCCTTCTGGTGGGGGCTGGTCCGCGAGCAGCTCGTCCCCGACGCCGAGGTGCGCGCCGCCGCCGACCGCATCGCCCGCGAGGTCCGGTCGGCGCGCCGGGCGCGGGGGGAGCCGGAGGCGGGCGACGCGCGCGCTCTCGTCGAGGCGGTCCACGCCTTCGTGGTGACCAACGTCCGCTACGTGGGGCTCGAGTTCGGCATCCACGGCTACAAGCCCTACCGGGTCGACGAGGTGCACGGGCGCCGCTTCGGGGACTGCAAGGACAAGGCGAGCCTGGCGCACGCCATGCTCGCCCACCTGGGCGTCGACTCGCGCCTCGTCCTCCTCCGCATGCGACGGCTCGGGGCCGTGGCCGACCGTCCCGCGTCGCTCTCGGTCTTCAACCACGCCATCCTCTGGGTGCCGGCCCTCGACCTCTGGCTCGACGGCACCGCCGGCTTCCACGGCACCCGCGACCTGCCGGGAGAGGACCGCGAGGCCTCGGTGCTGGTGGTGAACCCGGGCGCCCCGGCCGTCTTCCGCCGCGTGCCGGCGGCGCGCGCCGAGGACGCCGTCACCGAGAGCGCGGTGACGGTCCGGCTCGCCGCCGACGGCAGCGCGGTCCTCGACGGCACGTCGCGGGTCTCGGGGGCCGCCGCGCCCGGGTACCGCCGCGCCTACCAGTCGGAGGGGGACCGCCGCGCGGTCCTGGAGCAGGCCTTCGCCCGGACCTTCCCCGGGCTCACGGTGCGCAGCTTCGAGATCTCGGACCTCTCGAGGCTCGAGGAGGACGTCGTCCTCCGCTTCCAGCTGGCGCAGCCCCGCTACGCCGACCGGGACGACGGCGCGCTCGCCTTCGCTCCCTTCGGCGCGGCCCACGCCTACGCCGAGACCTACGCCGCGGCCTCGACGCGCCGGCGCGACCTCGTCGTGGGCGAGCCCTACCTGAACCGCTTCCGCTACCGGGTGGAGCTCCCCGAGGGCCTGGCGGCGGACGACCTCCCGCCGGCGGCGCGGGGAGAGACGCCGGCGGCGCGCTTCGCCGTCTCGGTGCGGCGCGAGGGAAGGGCCCTGGTCGCCGAGGGGGAGGTGGCCATGCTCCGCTCGCGGGTCGGGCCCGAGGAGTACCCGGCCTTCCGGGGCCTGCTCCTCGACCTCGACCGGGCGCTGGCCCGCAAGGTGGTCCTGCGCCGCCCGCGCCAGGCGCGCGGCGCCGCCGAGGTGGGGCGGTGAGGGTCGGCCCGCTGCTCGCCGCGGCGCTGGCCGCCTGCGCCCACGTGCCGCCGGGCGACCGCGACCTCTCGGACGCCGGGGCGGCGGGCGCCGCGCCGCGCGCGCTGGCGGTGGCCGGGATGCGCGACCTCCTCCGCAACGACGCGGCGCGCGCCGCGCGGCGGGCCTCGGCCGCGGTCGGCGGCGACCCCGCCGACCCCTGGGGCCGGTGGCTCGCCGCGGCGCTGGCCCGGCGGGAGCTGGACGAGGAGGCGGAGCGGGCCCACCTCCTCGAGATCGTCTCCCGCGCCCCGGGCCACCCGCTCGCCTCGCCCGCGGCCCGGCGCCTCGGCGAGCTCGCGGCCCAGGCGCCGGGCGCGGCCGAGGCGGTCGCCGCGGGGCTGGAGGCGGCCCTGCGCCCCGGCGGGCTCTCGGGCCTGGCGGCGGTGCGGGCGCGGGTCGCGGCGGCCCAGGTCGCGGAGTCCCTGGGAGACGCGGCCCGCGGCGCGCGGCACCGCGCCGGAGGGGGAGCCATCACCGCCTGGGCGCTGCTGGGGCCGTGCTCGCCCTTCCGTTCCCTCGACCTCGACCGGCCCTTCGCCCCCGAGCTCGGGCCGCTTCCGGCGCGGCTCGAGGCGCCCCCGGGCCTGCCCGAGGCTCGCCTCCGCGAGCTCCCGGCTCCCGACGGCATCGCGGTCCTCGACGCCGAGCCGCCGGCGGGCGACGTCTACTACCTCGCGGCCGACGTCGAGCTGGAGCGAGGCGGGAGCTACCTCGCCGTCGCGGGCGCGACCGGCTCGCTGCGGCTGTGGGTCGACGGCGCGCCGGTCGCCGAGCGCCGGGCCGACTCGGGCTGGCCTCCGGCGGTGCAGGCGGTGCGCGTGGCGCTCGGGCCGGGCCGCCACCGCCTCCTCGCCAAGGCGCAGCGCGGCGGCGCCGCGGCGCGGGTGGCGGTGGCGCTGGCGCGCGAGGACGGCGCACCTTCCGACGCCCGCTCGCGCCCGGCCGCGGCGGAGGCCCCGGCGCCGGCGGCGCGCCCCGGGCCGCTCCCCCGGCCCGTGAACGCGCCGCGCGACCTCGCGGCCGCGCTCGAGCCCGAGGCCGGGTTCGCCGCGGCGCGCCTGGTCGCGGGCCGGGACGCGACCGAGGGCGACCGCGAGGCCGCCAAGGCGCTCCTCGAGGAGGCGCTGGCGCGCCTCCCGGACTCGGCGGAGCTGCTCGCGGCCCGGGCCCGGGCCCACCTCGACGACCCGGCGCTCGGCGAGCGCGTCGGCCGCGCCCGGGCCGAGGCGGCGCTGGACCGCGCCCTGGCCCTCGACCCGGGAGGCGCCGCCGCCCGGCTGGAGCGCGCCGAGCTCATGCGGGGCGGGGAGCGGGCCGACGACGCGGCCGCGCTCCTGGCGGCGCTGCCGGCCGCCACGGCGCGGCGGCCGGCGGCGCTCCTGGGGCGGGCGCGGCTCCTCCTGGCCCGCGGCTTCGCCGAGGGGGCGGAGGCGCTCGCCGCCGAGGCCCACCGCCTCTCGGGCTCGTGCGCCGCCGCGGAGATCCTCTACGCGGAGGCGGACCGCCGCGACGCGGCGTCCCGCGCCGACGAGCTCGCCGCGGTGCTGGCCCGCTGCCCCGGCGGCCGCGCCCGGCTCGCCGACCACCTCCGCCGCCGCGGGGACGCGGCCGGGTCCCGGGACCTCCTCGCCGCCCTGGCCCGCGAGGCGCCGGGGCGGGTCGAGCGCCGCCTCGAGCTCGCCCGGGCCCTGGTGGCGCTCGGCGACCCGGCGGCGGCCGGGCGCGAGGTGGCGGCGGCGGCGGCGCTGGCGCCCCGGGACGCCCGGCTCGAGGCGCTGCTCGGCGACCACCTCGAGCTGGCCGGCGACGCCGCCGGGGCCCGCGCCGCGCGCGAGCGCGCCCTGCGGCTCGACCCCGCCGACCTCCGGCTCCGCCGCGCCCTGGGGCTCGAGGACGGCCGCGAGCCGCTCCAGGACCTCGCCGAGGACGGCGACGCCGCGCTCGCCGCCTACCGCAAGGCCGCACCGCGGGAGGACACCTCGGCGGTGTACGTGCTCGACCAGGCCGCCGTCGAGGCATGGGGCGAGGGCGCCTACGGGGAGCGGGTCCACCAGGTGGTCGCGCTCCTCGACCAGCGGGCCGTCGACCGCTTCGGCGAGGTCCAGGCGCCGCAGGGGGCCCAGGTGCTGGCGGCGCGGACGCTGAAGCGCGACGGTCGGGTGCTCGAGGCCGAGCCCCACGGCGAGAAGGCGACGCTCTCCCTTCCCGGCCTCGAGCCCGGCGACTTCGCCGAATGGGAGTGGATCGCGGCCCAGCCCGGGCGCGGGCCGGCGCTGCCCGGCTTCACCGCGGACACGTTCTACTTCCGTTCCGAGCTGCCGATGTGGCGCAGCGCCTACGCCGTCGCGGCGCCGCGCGGCACCGGCCTGCGGCTCGACGGCCGCCGCCTCGAGGCCTCGGTGGAGGTCGAGGGCGGCCGCGAGGTGGTGCGCGTGGCGCGCGAGCGGGAGCCGCCGGTCCTCCCGGAGCCGGGCGCCCCGGGCGGCTCCGAGTACCTCCCCAGCCTCCAGGTCGGCGCCGGAGCCGGCCCCGAGGCGATGGCCTGGGCGGCGGGCGATGCCCTCGCCGACTGCTGCCGGCCGAGCCAGGAGGTCGTCCGGCTGGCGCGCGAGGTCGAGGCGTCGGTGCCGCCGGCGGGCCGGGTGGGCGAGCCGCTGGTCCGCGCCGCCCTGGCCCGCGCGGCGGCGCTCGTCCAGGGCCAGGGCGGGGGCTTCGCCGAGACGGCGAGCCAGGTCCTGGCGCGGGGCCGCGGGAACCGCCTCCTGCTCCTCAAGGCGGTCCTCGACGTGCTCGGCGTGCGCGCCCGGATCGCCCTGGCCCGGGACTTCGCCCGCGACCCGGCGCCGTCGCCCTTCCCCCGCACCGACGTCCACTCCATCCCGCTGCTGCTCGTCGAGCACGGGGGGCGCGCCTTCTGGCTCGACCCCTCGGCGCGCCAGATCCCCTTCGGCGCCATTCCACCGGCGGCGCGGGGCGGCGAGGCCTGGGTGCTCCCGGCGCCGGGCGAGTCGCCGCGGCTGGTCCCCGTCCCCCCCGGCGGCGCCGACGAGCGGCGCGTGGAGATCGTCGTCCGGCTGCGGCCGGACGGCGCGGCGGCGGCGGAGGGCGTGGAGCGCTGGACCGGGTACGCGGGGGCGGGATTCAAGGCCTCCCTGGAGCGCGCCGACGAGGCGCAGCGCCGGCGCTCGGTGGAGCAGGCGCTGGGGCGGAGCTTCCCCGGCGCGCACCTCGAGGCGCTGTCCTTCGAGGGCGAGGGGGACGCGGAGGCGCCGCTGCTGGTCCGCTGGACGCTTGCGGCGCCGGGCTGGGCGCGGGCGGAGGAGGGCCGGCTCGTCGCCGACTCGCCGCCCCTGCCGGCGCGGCTCTCGGCTCGCTTCGCGCAGCGCGGCGCGCGGGAAACGCCGCTCCTCCTCGGGGCCGCCGAGGCGCTCGACCTCCGGCTCGAGGTCGTGCCCCCGCCCGGCTTCCGCGCCGCGCCGCGGCCGGCGGCCGAGGCCGGGGGGCGCTTCGGCGCCTACCGGCGCGCCGAACGCGCCGAGGGCAGCCACCTGGTGCGCGAGGACCGCTACCGGCTCGAGCGGGGGCGCGTGCTTCCGGGAGACTTCGACGCCTTCCAGCGCTTCGCCGCGGCGCTCGACGAGGCGCAGGCGGCGCCCATGGCCTTTCCGGGCGCGCCACCCGGGGTCGCGGGGGACCCCATCGTCCCCTCGCCCAAGTGGTCGCGATCCCGGCCCGGGGCCGAGGCGGCCGGCGGGCACGCTCCTTGATCCCCCTCCGCCTCGTGCGCGTCCTCTCCAGGCTCCTCGGTGCGCTGCGGCTGCTGGCCGGCACCCTCTCCGGCCCGAGCTGGCATCGCCCCGTTCCGGTGGCCGTCCCGGCTCGCCGGATCCCGGCGCGGTAGACCGCCCGGAAAGCGCCGCGGCGCGCCCCCGTCCCCGGGCGCGCCGCGGCCCTGCGCACATCCGCGCACGTCCACTCCCGCCGTGGGCCCTGCGGCGATGCGCCCCGTTCGCAGCCCGGAAGGCCGCGCGGCTCGTCGCCGTCGCCGCGCAACCGACCCCCCCGCGGCGTGTTCGGGAGGTGAGAACGCACCCAGGAGGAGAAGACGATGAAGACCCTTCGAGCTCTCGGGGCCCTCGCGCCCCTCGCCCTTGCGGCCTGCGGCGGCGTGAGCCCAGACGCCTTCGAGGCCGCCGCCCCGAGCTACGAGGCCCTGGCCATCGACGTGGACGCCGCCGCCTCCCAGAGCGGGATGGGCGGATCGATGATGCCGCTCACCGCCGACTCCGCGGTGCCGGCCGCCGACTTCTGCCACCCCCACCTCTTCATGCGGACCGAGGGGCTGGCCGCGAGGCTGAACCGCCACCTCTGGAAGTTCCTGCGCCTCGCCGAGGAGGTCACGGCCCGGAAGGCCGACCTCGTCACCGGGACCAGGGCGGTGTGGGAGAGGACGCGCGGGACGTTCGACGTCCGCTTCACGGTGACGCGCCAGACCGACGTCCTGTACGACTGGCTCCTCGAGGTGAAGCCGACCTCGGAAGCGACCTGGACCACCGTCTTCTCTGGCTGGATCGATCGCACCGGAGCCACGGGGAAGCACCAGGGCAAGGGCCACG
>DATBLK010000042.1:0-2503 GCA_036555405.1 Anaeromyxobacteraceae bacterium | reverse complement strand
CCGGGCCGGGCGCGCTCGGTCGCGGCGGAGCGACCTCACGGGCGGCCGACGCTGCAAGGGCCGGGCCGGGCCGCGGCGCGGCCGGCTCCGGCGGAATCTGGCATCCGGCGCCGCCGCCGCGCGCCGTGGCCCGGCCGCCGGGCGAGGAGTGCGACCGGACGTCTCGCGGCCCGGGCCCACGGCGACGCGACAACCCCGGGGTGCGACCGCCCCACCTACTTCTTCTTCACGATGTCGAGCAGCTCGATCTCGAACACCAGGGTGGCGTTGGGTGGGATGGCGCCGCCCATCCCGCGCTCGCCGTAGGCGATGCTCGGCGGGCAGACGAGCCTCGCCTTGCCTCCGGCCTTCATCTTCTGGACCCCCTCGGTCCAGCACTTGATGACGTTGCCGAGCGGGAACTCGGCCGGCTGGCCGCGCCTGTAGGAGCTGTCGAACTCCTTCCCGTCGACGAGCGTTCCCCGGTAGTGGACCTTCACCGTGTCCGCCGCGGCCGGGCTGGCGCCGGTCCCGCCCTTCAGCGACAGGTAGACGAGGCCGGATTCGGTGCGCTCCGCCCCCTTCTCCCGCGCCGCCTTGTCCGCGAAGTCCTTCGACGCGGCTGCGAGCTTCTCGCCGGTCGCCTTGCGGCGGGCGCCCGCGAGCGCCTGGATCTTCGGGTTGTACTCGTCGAGGTCCACTGCCGGCTTGTTCCCGGTGACGCCGTCCGTCAGCCCCTTCCTCACCATCTCGAACTCGGCGGGCGAGAGCGCGAAGACTCCGACCTCCCGCGCCAGCGCCAGGCCCAGTGCATAGAGCGTCTTCTGCTCCTCGCTCTTCGGCTCCTGGGAGAGGGCCGGAAAGGCGAGGAGCGCGGCGAGGAGCACGGGGAGCTTCCGGTTCATGGCGGTCCTTTCACGTTTCCCACTCTTCGTGGATGCGCCGCCGCGGAGGGGCCTGGAGGCGTGGAGACGAGGCGGAGACCCGGGGCCTGCGCCTTCCGCGCGGGGTGCTCGCTGCTCCCCGACTCCTCTTTCGGGTGGACGCAGGCGGAGAAGGTAGGGACGAGGCCCGCGCCCTGTCAACCCGCAGGGCGGGCCCCTGCGGCCCGGCGCCGCACCCGCGCTTCCCGGCTCGCCGGTCCCCGACTATCCTCCCCGGAGCCGTGATCTGGCCCCGGCCCCTCCGCCGCGGCGACGTCGTGCGCGTCGTCGCCCCCTCTGGTCCCTTCGACCCCCAGCTCCTCGAGCAGGGGCTCGCGGTGCTCCGCGACCGCTTCGGCCTCGTCCCGCGCGCCCGCGCCGACGTGGGTGCCCGGCGCGGCTACCTCGCCGGCGACGACGCGCGGCGCGCCGAGGAGTGGCTCGAGGCGGCCGCCGACCGCGAGGCGCGGGCCATCTGGGCGGCGCGGGGCGGGTACGGCGCGATGCGCATCCTGCCGCGGCTCGAGCCGGCGCGGCTCCTCCACCCGCCGCGCTGGGTGGTCGGGTTCTCCGACCTCACCGTGGTCCACGCCGCGCTGAACGGCGCCGGGCTCGTCACCTGCCACGGGCCGGTGGTCACGCAGCTCCCCCGCGTCACGCCGGAGACGCTGGACCACCTCGAGGCGCTGCTCTTCGGAAGCGCCGCCCCCGCCGCCGCCGGCTCGCCGCCTCCGCCGGGGGCGGGCGTCGCCGGGACCGCGACCCTTCGGCCCGGGAGCGCCTCCGGCGCGCTCTTCGGGGGCTCGCTCACGCTCCTGGCCCACCTGTGCGGCACCCCCTGGCTTCCCCGCCTCCGCGGCGCGGTGCTCTTCGTCGAGGACGTGGGAGAGAAGCCCTACCGGCTCGACCGGTACCTCACGCAGCTGCGGCTCTCGGGCGCGCTCGACGGCGTCCGCGGCGTGTGCCTGGGCCAGTTCACCGCCTGCGACGACGGCGAGACGCGGGGAATCGACGCCGTTCGCGAGCTGGTCCGGGCCTTCGGCGTCCCGTCCATCGAGGGCGTGAGCGCGGGCCACGAGAACGTGAACCTGGCCCTGCCGCTCGGCTCGGTGGTGACGCTGGTCGCGCCCGCCCCGGGGGAGAGCGGCGTGCCCCGGCTGCTCTTCGACCAGGGAGCGCGGGCGTGACGCTCGGGCCCGCGCTCGGCCCGGTCGGCGACGCGCTCGAGGAAGGGCTCTCCGGGGGCATCGCGCCCGCCCTGGTCGCCCTGGTCCTCCGCCGCGGGGCGGCGGTGCACCGGAGCGCCCACGGCGCCGCCGGCCCGGACGACCTCTTCGACGTCGCCTCGCTGACGAAGGTGCTGGCGACGGGGACGCTGGCGGCGCGCCTCCACGCCGACGGGGCGCTGGACCTCGATGCGCCGGCCGGGCGCTGGCTCGCGGGCTTCGGCGGCGAGAAGGCGGCGGTGACGGTGCGCCACCTCCTGGCCCACACCAGCGGCCTCCCGGCCTGGCGCCGGCTCCCGGCCGCCCCCGGCGACCCGGGGCGGTCCGCGGCGCTCGCCGAGGAGGCGGTGGCGCGCGAGCCCCTCGAGGGCCCGC
>DATBLK010000014.1:0-12630 GCA_036555405.1 Anaeromyxobacteraceae bacterium | reverse complement strand
CAGCGCGGGAGGGCCCTGCTCTGCGTGAAGGACCTCCAGGGCGGCCCCGGGGTCGAGGCCGGTGGAAAGCTCGGAGAGGAGCGCCGGGGTCTTGGAGGTGTTCATGACCACCAGGACCGTCTCGCCGTCCGCCGCGCGGCGGAAGGCGAAGGGCCCCGGGCCGGCGACGGTGTCGTAGAGGACGGACAGCGTCCCCCGGGTCAGCGCCCGGCTCCCCTTGCGCAGGTCCGCGAGCTTCCGGATGCGCTGGTAGAGGGCTCCGGTCGTTCCGAAGTGGTCGTCGGCGGACAGGTAGCCGCCCTTGAACATCGCCTGCCGCGTCTCGGTGAAGCCCTGCTCGGTCCCGTAGTAGACGACGGGGATGCCGGGGGCGGTGAAGAGGAAGGCGAGCGCCTGGAGGAGGTCCTCGCCGGTGGGGCTGGTGATGGAGAGGAAGCGCCGGACGTCGTGGTTGTCGATGAAGGTGGGAACGACGTTCGGGTTCGGATAGAGGGCCGGGTCCATGAGCTTCTGGAGCCGGTAGGTCATCCAGGAGGTGGGCCGGCCCTTGGCGAAGACCCGGTCGATCTCGCTGTAGAGCGGGAAGGCCAGGACCGAAGGGATCTCGGGCGCCGCCGCGGTTCCCAGGTAGCTCGCCACCTTTCTCTCCAGCGCGTCGGTCATGGGGTCGGGGGTCTCGAAGACCTCGCCGAACGCCAGGAAGCCGTTCCGCCCGGTGGACCTCGCCACCTCCAGGATCCCCGGGTCGGCGGCGTCGGCGGAGTGGAAGAAGTCGTTCCAGAACTCGTGGGGCACGAACTTCGCGGTGTCGACGCGGAAGGCGTCGACGCCCACCTCCTTGATCCACCAGCCGTAGGAGTGCCGGAGGGCCTTGCGGACGACCGGGTTCTCGGTGTTCAGGTCGTCGAGGTCGGAGATCTGCCAGCTCGCCTCCTGGACCGGGTCGCCGTAGTCGCTGATGGCCGGCGTCCAGTGGTAGATGGCCGCGGCGCGCTGCGCCGGGTCGGTGGCGTCGTCCTGGTCGAAGGGCGGCTGCTCCGGCCTCGAGGTCGGAACCGCTCCGGTGTTCTTCACGAAGCCCGCGGCGACGTCGCCGGGGTCGTAGCTCGAGTACTGGAAGAAGTTGCCCATGTGGTTCGGCACGACGTCCTGGACGAGGTACATGCCGCGGGCGTGGAGGGCGCGGCTCAGCGCCCGGTAGGTCTCGAGCGTGCCCAGGTGCTCGTCGACCTTCTCGAGGTGGCGGGCCCAGTAGCCGTGGTACCCGCCCGACTGCTGCAACGGGTCCCACCACATGTTCGCGACCGGCGGCGTGATCCAGACGGCGGTGGCCCCGAGCCCCTGGATGTAGTCGAGCCTGTCGATGAGCCCCTGGAGGTCGCCGCCGGAGTACCGGTCCTTGTTCGCGGGGTCGTACTCGCCCCTGGCCTGGTCGTCGTTCGAGGGGTCGCCGTTCGCGAAGCGGTCGGTCATCACCATGTAGATGACCTGCTCCTCCCAGGTGGGGGAGGGGACGTGCAGCACGGCGCCGCTCTTGCCCGTCGAGCAGGTGGTGGCCAGGACGAGCGCCAGCGCGGCGAGGGCGCGGGGCCAGCAGCGGACGTCGAGGCGCAGCATGCGACCTCCCGGGCTGAGCGGTCGGCCGACGATGGCACCGGGCGGGGGCCGATTCAAGCTGGACCGGTGGGGCGCGGCGGCGGGCCGCGCGCCTTGACGGCGAGGGCACCCGGCTCCATACCTCTTCATTCCGGGAGGCGCCGGTGACGAACCATCGTGGAGCGCGGCTCGCCGTCCTGCTCGCCCTGGCCCTCCAGGGCTGCTCGAAGGGCGCGGACCCCTACCGCCCCGGAGACCCGCTGGCGCTCGACGTCGGGGCCGTCTTCCCGGCCGGCACGGCGCTCCGGGAGGCCTACACGGGCGCGCCCGCGACCGTGGACGCCTCGGGGCGCGTCACGGTGACGCCCGATCCGGCGGGGGTCGTCCTGCTCGAGAGGGACGGCGCGCCGGCGACGCCGTTCCGCTGGTCCAACGCCACCATCTACTTCGCCATGACCGACCGCTTCGAGAACGGCGACCCCTCGAACGACGCGAGCTACGGGCGAGCGCGGGACGGCTCGTCCGACATCGGCACCTGGCACGGGGGCGACTGGAAGGGGATGCTGGCGCGGCTGGACCACGTCGAGGGCCTGGGCGCCGATGCGCTCTGGATCTCGCCCATCGTCGAGCAGGTGCACGGCTGGGTGGGCGGCGGCTCGGGAGACTTCCAGCACTGGGCCTACCACGGCTACTGGGCGCTCGACCCGACGCGCCTCGACGCCAGCTTCGGGACCCCGGGCGACCTCGCCGCCCTCGTCGACGCCGCCCACCTGCGCGGCCTGCGCGTGCTCCTCGACGTGGTGATGAACCATCCGGGCTACGCCACCGGGGCCGACCTGCTGGCCTACCTGCCGGCGGTGTTCTTCGACGGCACCGGCGACGCGTTCAGGGCCTTCGTGCCACCGGCGGGGCGCGGCTGGCAGGCCTGGAACGACCTCGTGAACTACAACTCCGATGGCTGGGTGGGCTGGTGGAGCCCGGGGTGGATTCGCGCCGGCTTCCCGCACTTCGACCGGCCGGGGACCGACGACCTCACCAGGCAGGTCGCCTTCCTGCCGGACTTCAAGACCGAGAGCCTGACGCCGCTCCCGAGCCCGGGCCTGCCGCCGCTCCTGACGGGCAAGGCCGACACCGCGGCCAGCGAGCAGCCCGGCTTCACCGTTCGCGACTACCTCGTGAAGTGGCACAGCGACTGGGTGCGCGCCTACGGCTTCGACGGCTTCCGCTGCGACACCGCCAGGAACGTGGACCTCGACTCCTGGAAGGCCCTGAAGGACGCGGGCGTGGCCGCGCTCCGGGACTGGAAGGCGGCGAATCCCTCGAAGAAGGTCGACGACGCCGACTTCTGGATGGTGGGCGAGGTGTATCCCCACGGGGTGGTGAAGGACGGGTACTTCACCGCCGGCGGCTTCGACGCGCTCCTGAACTTCAGCTTCCAGCCGGCGGTGGCCGGCCTCCTCGGCCGGCAGGCGTCGCTCGCCGCGGACCCGACCGACATCGAGGCGATGTACGCCCACGCCGCGGAGCTGGTCTCGACCGACCCGACCTTCGACGTCGTCACCTACCTGTCCTCGCACGACACCCAGCTCTTCTACGACACCATGAAGTACGACGCGGCGCTCCAGCGACAGGGCGGGACGGCGCTCCTCCTCGCGCCCGGGAGCGTGCAGGTCTTCTACGGCGACGAGAGCGGCCGTCGGCTGGGCCCGGGCGGCAGCGACCCGCCGCAGGGGACGCGCAGCGACATGAACTGGGCGAGCCTGGACGACTCCATCCTCCAGCACTGGAGGAAGCTCGGCGCGTTCCGCAAGCGCCACGCCGCCGTCGGCGCCGGGAGCCACGCCCGGATCGCCTCGCCGGCCGGGACCTACGCCTTCTGGCGCCGCCTCGACGACGGCGCGGTCCACGACGCGGTCGTCGTCGCCGTCACCGCGCCGCGCTGATGCCGCGCCCCGGCTGCGCTCGTCCCCCGGGAGAGCCCACCCGATTCGCCCGGGCGGCGAGGAGCGCGGCCGCCGCGGGGCTGGCGCTGCTCCTCGGAGCCGGCTGCGGCGGCGGGGGCGCCGGGCCGGGCGTCTCCGGTCCGCCCGTCGACTTCACCATCGGCGGGATGGACTTCCACCTGAGCTCCGGGGCGGCGGTGACGAGCGCCGGGGTGCTGGAGCTGCACCTCTCGGACCAGCCCGACACCTGTCAGGCCCTGATCTACGTGCCGGTGGGCACGGCGACGACCCTCTCCCTCCGGGTGGCGCCGGCCGCGGACGGGACCACGCAGGCGGCGGTGGTCGCGCCCAGGCCCGTCCCGGGCGCGGGAGAGGCGGTAGGCGGGCTCCGCCGCGCCACCGGCGGCGTCCAGAGCGCCTCGATCGATGCCGCCGACGGGACCGTCGCCTGGACGCCGAGCGCCTCCGGGGTCGTCACGGTGACCTCCATCGACGTGGGCTTCGCCGGCGCCGCGGGCCGGGTCGCCACCGGTCCGCTGACGCTGCCGCCCTGCTCGATCCCCTGAGCGGGCCGCGCCCGGAGCCGCCGCGCCCGGGCCGGATCCGGCCTGGCGTTGTACGATGGCATCTCCCCGGATGCTGGCGACCTCCCGCGACGACGCGCCCCGCCGCCTGCGCCTGCTGCGCTGGACGGCCTTCGGCCTCGCCGCCGGCGCCTACGTGCTCTCCCTCTTCCACCGCGTGGCACCCGCGGCCATCGCCGGCGAGCTGCGCCACGCCTTCCAGGCCAGCGGCGCACAGCTCGGGGCGCTGGCGGCCGCGTACTTCGCGGTCTACATGGCGACCCAGGTGCCCACCGGGATGCTGGTGGACGCCCTCGGCCCGCGGCGCATCCTCGCCGCCGGCGGCCTCGTCGCCGGCGCGGGATCGCTGGTCTTCGGGCTCGCCGGGTCGCTTCCGGTCGCGGCGGCGGGGCGGGGCCTCGTCGGCCTGGGCGTCTCGGTCACCTTCATCTCGGCCCTGAAGCTCGTCGCCGCCTGGTTCCGGGAGCGCGAGTTCGCCACCTACTCCGGGCTCCTGAACTTCCTCGGAAACGCCGGCGCCATCCTCGCGGCCGCGCCGCTCGCCTGGGCGGTGGGCCTCACCTCGTGGCGCGGCCTCTTCGCGGCCCTGGGCGCCCTCTCGGCGGCCATCGGCGTCCTCACCGGCCTCCTCGTCCGCGACGGCCCGCAGGGGGCGGCCCTTCCCCGGGGATCGGCCGCTGCGGCGCCGAGCGGACGGGGGGAGGGGCGCTGGTACCACGGGCTGTGGACCGTGGCCCGGAACCGAGCGACCTGGCCCGGCTTCTTCGTGAACTTCGGCCTGGCCGGCACCTACCTCACCTTCGTGGGCCTCTGGGCGGTCCCCTACCTCGTCGAGGTCCACGGCCTCTCGCGAGAGGCGGCGAGCCTGCGCACCAGCGCCATGCTGGTGGCCTTCGCGGTCTTCGCGCTCCTCACCGGGACCTTCTCCGACCGGCTGGGGCGGAGAAAGCCGCCCATGATCGTCCTGGGCCTCCTCTACGTCATCTGCTGGATACCCTGGATCGCCTCGGTGCGCCTGCCCCCCGCCGCGAGCGTGGCGCTCTTCGCGCTCATGGGCGCGAGCGCCACCGCCTTCACGGTGAGCTGGGCGAGCGCCAAGGAGCTGAATCCCCCGGCGCTCGCGGGGACGGCCATCGCGGTCGTGAACACCGGCGTCTTCCTCGGGCCGACGGTGGACCAGCCGCTCGTGGGCTGGGTGGTGGACCGGGCCCGGGCCGCCGGGGCGTCGCCGGCCGAGGCGTTCCGGGCCGGCCTCGGCGTCCTCGCCGGCCTGGCCCTGCTGGGTCTCCTGGCCGCGTTCCTCGTCCGCGAGACCCACTGCCGGAACGTCGCCGGCGAGCCGGACGGCGGCCGCCCGTGACACGGCCGGGCGGACGTGGTCTCTATCCGGTCAGGCAACGCCCGAACCCAGCGGAGGACCCCATGCGCCTCTACCCGCTCCCCAAGCCCTGGCTCGCGTCCCTCGGGCTCCTCGCCTGGGCCGCGGCGCAGGCACAGGCACCGGAGCCGGGCGTCCTCTGGGAGCAGACGGTGGAGATGGACATGGGCGGCTTCGCGATGCCGCCTCGGACGAGCCGATTCTGCGCCCCGAAGCGGTGGACGAGGCCGCCGCCCTCGCAGGGGCAGGACGACCGCTGCAAGCTCTCCGACGTGAAGGTCGTGGGCGACCGGATGACCTGGAAGGTGGAGTGCGCGCCGCCCGACGCCATGACCGGCAGCGGCGACATCCGGCACGCCGGCGACGCCTTCCAGGGCCTGATCACCATGCGGTCCGCGGACGGCGAGGTGCGGATGAAGATGCGCGGCAAGATGCTGGGCGGAGCCTGCGACGCCGGCGAGCAGCGGCGCGCCGCCGAGACGGCGCGCCGGGACGTCGAGGCGATGAACCGGGACGCCCAGGCGCGGGCGGCGCAGGCCTACGCCCAGGCCTGCGACGCGTCGATCAAGAGCATGAACCCCCTCGCCTTCGAGGGGCAGCCGCCCCTCTGCCCCCAGGCACGCAAGGCCGAGTTCTGCGCGCAGCTCGCCACGCGGCAGGGCTACGAGCAGGCGCGGCCGCAGGCGGCGAAGATCGGCGCGCTCTGCGGTCGAGACCCCGAGGCGTACCTCCCGGAGCTCTGCGCCCGCTCGAGGAAGGACCTGGAATCCGGGTCCGGCGGCCGCGAGGCGGGCGACTTCCTGGTCCGCAAGTGCCCCGCCGAGGCGAAGGCGGCCTCGCAGCGCCTGTGCGCCGGGCGCAGCTACACCGGCGTCGACGCGCGCTACCGCGACTTCTGCAGCCGCCAGGGCTCGGGAATGCAGGAAGGCGAGGGGGCGAGCGCGGCCTCCCCCGCCCAGGCCGAGGACCGGGCCAGGAAGAAGGCGGAGAGCGAGGCGGCGGAGAAGGGGAAGAGCATGCTGAAGGGCCTCTTCGGCAAGTAGCCCCGGGTGCCGGGCCGCATCCTCGCCGCGCTCCTCCTGCTCGCGCCGGCGGCGGGCCGGGCCGCCGAGGCCGACCCGCCCGACCGCTTCCCGCGCGCCGGCGCCTCCTACCTCGTGGCCGTGGACGGGCGCCTGCTCTGGGCGCGGGCGCCCGACGAGCCGCGGCCGCCGGCGTCGCTCAGCAAGCTCATGGCGGCGCTGGTCCTCCTCGGGGAGGGCTGGTCGCCCGGGGCCTGGCTGCGGGTCAGCCCGCGGGCGGCGCGCGAGACCGGGAGCCGCCTCGGCCTGCGGGCCGGCGAGGAGATCGCCGCCGGCGACGCGCTCCTGGCGACGCTCGTCGCCTCGGCGAACGACGCCTGCCTGGCGCTCGCCGAGGGCGCCGCCGGCAGCGCCGAGGCCTTCGTGGCCCGGATGAACCGGCGCGCCGTGGAGATGGGGCTCGGGGCGACCCGCTTCGAGAACCCCTGCGGCCACGACGCCCCGGGCCAGCGGAGCAGCGCCCGGGACCTCTGGCGCATCGCCCGGGCGGCCCTGGCCTCGCCGGAGCTTCGCCGGGTGGTGGCGGCGGAGCGGGGGAGGGCGACGACGCGCGGCGGCCGCACGATCGAGTTCGCCACCGGGAACGCGCTCCTGGGCCGGCTCGAGGGAGCGCGCGGCGTGAAGAGCGGCTTCACGCCGGGCGCCGGGAAGTGCGTGGTGGCCCTGGCGGAGCGGGGTGGGGTGGAGGTCCTGCTCGTGCTCCTGGGCGCGCCCGACCGCTGGTGGACGGCGGCGGGCATCGTCGAGGCTGCCTTCCGGGAGGCGGGGCGGGGTGGCTGAGGGCGCGACGGTCGCCGGGCGGGGCCGGCTCGAGCGGCTCTCGCCCTGGGTGCTGCTCGCCGCCGCGGGCGCGGCCTGGACCACCTCCTTCCTCGGGGGCTTCCAGTTCGACGACTTCCGCGCCGTGGTCGGAGACCCGCGCGTCCAGTCGCTCGGCGCCTGGTGGCGCTCGATGCCCGGGATCCGCCCGCTCCTCAAGCTCAGCTACGCGGCGAACCACGCGAGCGGCCTCGGGCTCGCCGGCTTCCACGCCGTGAACCTGGCGGCGCACGGCGCCGCCGCTCTCCTGGCGTTCGCGCTCCTGCGGCGGCTGGAAGCGCGGCTGGGTGCAGCTCGCGGCGAGAGGGCGGGCGCCGCGGCGCTCCTCGGCGCCCTGATCTTCGCGCTTCACCCGGTGCAGGTCGAGGCCGTGACCTACGTGTCGGGGCGCTCCGCCTCGCTCTCCGGCGCCCTGGCGCTGGGAAGCGCCCTGGCCTTCGTCGCCGGTCGCGACGCCGGGCGTCCGGCGCTCCACCGGGTCGTCTCGCCGCTCCTCCTGGCGGCCTCGCTCTGCGTGAAGGAGGTGGCGGTGGTCCTGCCGGCGGCGCTGCTCCTCCTCGAGCGGGCGAGGAAAGGGCCCGCGCCCTGGCGCGAGGCGCTGCGCGCCACCGCCCCGCACTGGGCCGTCGCCGTCGCCGCGGCGGCGGCCATGCTCGCGGCCGCGCCCTACCGGGCGATGGCGGAACGGAGCCTCGCCCTGCGGCCGCCGCTCGCCAACCTCCTCACCCAGGCCGAGGCGTCGGCCTGGCTCGCCGGGCAGCTCGTCCGCCTCGACCGGCTGAACGCCGACCCGGCGCTGCCGGCGGTGGCGGCGCCCACGGCGCGGTCGATCGCCGCGCTGGCAGCGGTCGCGGCAGGGGCCGCCGCGGGCGCCGCGCTCCTGCGCCGCAAGCCGGCGGCCGCGGCCGGCGCCCTCTGGTTCCTCCTCTGGCTGGCGCCGCAGGGCTGGGTCCTCCCGCGCCCGGAGCCGGCGAGCGAGCGGCAGCTCTACCTCGCGATCCTCGGCCCGGCCTGGGCCCTGGGGCGCTGGGTGGCGGGCCGCGGGCGCGGCGCCGCCCCGCGCCTGGCGGCCGGGCTGGCGCTGGCCGCCGGCCTCGGCGCCGCCACCGCCCGGCGCAGCCTGGTCTACGTCGACGAGGTGACCTTCTGGAGCGACGTCGTCCGCAAGGCGCCCGGGAGCGCGCGCGCCCACGCCAACCTGGGCCACGCGCTGGCGCTCGCCTGCCGGCGGGCCGAGGCGGAAGCCTCCCTCGCTCTCGCGCTGGCGCTCGACCCCGGCCAGTTCCGCGCCGCGGCGAACCTGCGGCTCCTCCGCGAGGGGGCGCTGCCCGACCGGGGCGCGCCCTGCGCGCCGGCGGCGCCGGACCCGAGGCGGTGACCGGTCCGGCCGATCGCGCGGCGCGATCCGCGGGCGTTTCACGCACGGCGGATCCGGACCCACGGCGAATGTCCTGACCCGCGGGCGAGGGACATCCCGGGCGCGCGGGACGGCTCGCCGCCGACTCCACGAACGTGTCGCGTAATCCGGGGATGTGCCGCGAGCGGACACGTAACGCCGCAATCCGTCGGACGGATCGGTCGTTCGTCCGCGGCCGGGAAAAACGACACACACGATTCGTCAATGGACCGATGGGGCGCGGGGGTTGATGGGCGTCAAGTCGCTGGACAGGGTCCCCGAAGCTTCCGGCCGAGGAGTCGCGGCCGGGAGGAGGGTAGGTGTCGACGGTTCGCGGAGACCATTCCGCGCGAGCGGTTTCGCTCGCGGTGGGACCTGCGCGCGCCGGGCTCTGCACGCACAGTGCGAGCCCGACGCAGCGGCGGCCCGCGCCTTCCCTTCCAGGCGATGTCGGCAACCGTTTCCAGGAGAGGTCACGTCATGCGTCCTAGCACCTGCGGGCGGAACTCCAACCAGCGTCGGCGGCTCGCGAGCACTTGGATGCGCGCGGGGGCCGCCGCGGTTCTCGCGGCCTCCGTCGGGGTCCAGGAGGCGAGGGCCCAGACCTCCTCCACGCTGCAGCTCAGCGTCAAGCAGGCGCGCAGCGGCGACCCCGGCATCTCCATCGGGAGCTTCCGGTACATCGTCAACGTCGACAACACCGGCACGACCGCGCAGAGGTCGCCCGCGGACGGCTGCTCGCCGGAGTCGGCGGGCTATCCCCAGTCCTGCGCCTGGATCTCGATCGCCGGCGCGGCCACCTCGAGCCCCATCTACACGCAGGGCGACCAGGGCGACTTCGGGGCCTCGCCGGCGACGCCGGTGACGCTGCCTCCGGGCCGGTACCTGGTCTCGGTCCTGGCCGACGGCTACAAGCTCGACGGCGCCCACTTCACGGTCCCCGATCCCGCTCCGGCCACCGTCGCGGTCACGGTGGAGATGCAACCCTGGCCGCTGCCGACCGCGACCATCCAGGCGGCGGTGTTCGAGGACGTCTCGCCGGTGAACGGCGCGCCGGACCTCCCCGCCGAGCACGGCCTGGCCGGCTTCCAGGGCCACATCGCCGACTACCTCGGCGAGGTCACCACCGACGTCTTCGGCGGCCCCCTGTGCGGCACCGGGATCTGCCTCAGCAAGTGCTACGTGGTGAGCGCCGGCGCCGACGTCGGCACGGTGGCGCCCATCGACGCCGCCGGCCGTTGTCCCGCCGACGCCACCGGGCTCGCCACCACGCTCGAGGGCGCGCCCATCCCGCTCGGCGCCGCCGTCGAGGGCAAGCTCAAGATCCCCGACCTCGGGACCAACCGCTACGCGTTCACCGTCGTCCCGCCGGACGGCGCCGGCTGGGTGCAGACCACCACGCTCGAGGGCAACCTCGACTGGGACACCTGGGTGATGGAGGGCCACACCGGGCTCGACACCGAGTTCGTGGTGGCGGGCGAGCCCTTCCCGGCCGTCATCTTCGGCTTCGTCCCCGGGGCGCCCGGCGCCTACCCGCCGCTCGCCGGGGCCGGGACCGTCACCGGCGTCGTCACCGCCCTCAAGGTCTACACGCCCCCCGGGGGAGGCGTCCTCCTGCCCGGAGCCGGAGACGCGGGCGGCCTGGCGTCGGCGAGGCTCGACAGGCCCGTCGCCGGCGCCTGGGTCGCGCTCAACGACCTCGCCAGCGGCGACACGGCGGTGTGGGTGGGGCAGGCGGACGCGAACGGCAGGTTCTCCATCTCCGGCGTCCGGGCGGGCACCTACACCCTCACCTGGTGGGACCAGGACCTGAACTACCTCCTCAACCTGGTGAACCTCACCGTGGGTGAGGGCGAGACGGTCGACATGGGCGTGCTTCCCCTGACCGGCTGGTGGACCCGGCTCGAGGGGTACGTCTTCAACGACCTCAACCGGAACGGCGTCAAGGATCCGGGCGAGCCCGGCGTCCCCAACTACACGCTCACGGTGCGCAAGCGCGACAACTCGCTCATGGACCGCGGCGGCACCGTCGCCACCACCGACCAGAACGGCTACTGGCTCATCGTGAACGGCTACCCCCTGACCCAGTGGCTGGTCCTCGAGGCCTACAGCGACAGCTACTACACCACCGGCGTCACCTACCAGTCCGACAACCAGCCCACCCCGACCACGGTGCTGGGCGCGGGCGTCGACGTCAGCTTCCTCCCCATCATCGGCCTCGGCGGGCGCATCGACTTCGGCGTGCACTTCTACCGGCCCTTCAGCACCGATCCCTCCCCGGCCGACCCGATGAACGGCGGCATCGTCGGCACCGTCAGCTACGACACCACCCGCAACGAGCTGGATCCGCGCTTCGCGGCCGTGGAGGACTGGCAGCCGGGCATCCCCGACCTGACCGTCAAGCTCTGGGCGCCGGTCCCGTGCTTCACGAACCCCGGGACGCCGTGCAGCAATCCCCCGGGGTTCCGGTACGAGCTCGCCACGGACGGCTCCTACGCGAAGGGCAAGCTCCTCAACACCTACGTCACCGAGACCTGGAAGCGGCCCGGCACCAGCGGGGACGGGATCTGCGTTCCGCGGACGGTGAACGGCGACCCGCTGGCCTACCCGGCCGACCAGCAGGTGACGAGCAGGTTCGGCAGCGCCGCCACCCCGAACGGCGACTGCCTGGAAGGCCCGCTCATGGGCGTCCAGTTCCAGTACGGCTTCTCCACCGTGGACGGCAACTACGGGTTCGGGGACGGGTGCTTCGCGGGAACCCTCGACGCGACCGACCCGTCCGCCCCCGTCTGCATCGACGCGTCCGGCGCCGACGCCTTCGAGCCCCTGCCCGGCGCGCGCGACTACCTCGTCGAGGTCGAGATCCCGAACGACGCCCTGGGTCGCCCCCGCTACAAGGTGACCCGCGAGGAGGACATCAACATCGCCAACGGCGACGAGCTCATCCCGCAGGCCCTGCCTCCGGCCTGCGCCGGGCCGCTGCACACCGTGGACGTGGCGACGCCGCCCGGAGGCGCCGGGGTCGACAACTACCCGCCGGTCATCCTCCCCGCGGGCTGCGACCCGGCCACCGCGCCCTGCATCACCGTTCCGGCCTCGACGCCGACCCCGAACCCCACCTTCGTCGACATCGGCGGGACTCCCTACGAGGGCATGCAGAAGCCCCTGTGCAACGTGAAGCTGGTCCCGCTCGCCAACGGGAAGTCGATCGTTCCCACCTTCAACCTCTACACCGACGTGCCCCTCCCCGGCCGGCTCTGGGGGCTGCTCGTCGACGACCTGAACTTCTCCGGGAACCGGACCTCGCTCCTCTACGGCGAGAAGGCCGGCATCCCCTTCGCCCCGGTGGGCGTCTACGACTACACGAACCGCCTCGTGGCGACCGTCGAGTCCGACTTCAACGGCCTCTACGACATCCTGCTGCCCTCGACGAACCGGATCAGCTGCCCCACGCCCTCCGGCGTCTGCCCCAACCTCTACCGCCTGGTCGGAAACGACCCGGGCGTCCCGGGCCGTCTCAACCCCAACTACCGCCCCGAGTTCCGGACCATCGCCGCCGAGTTCGAGACCTTCCCCGGGATGATCATCCCGGCCGACCTGGCGCCGACGCAGGTGGGCGTGACCGTCCAGCTGCCCGGGGGGCAGGTGGGCCAGGTGAGCTGCGCCCTCGACGCGGCGACGCCGCAGCTCTTCGCCGTCTCGCGCCCCTACGTGCGGCTCGGCCAGGGGCTGGCGGCGCGGACCTTCACCGTCCGGGGCCTGGGGTTCGGGGCGACGCCCGGCCAGGTGACGCTGGACGGGAGCATCCCGCTCACGGCCAGCGGCTGGACCG